>JBAYZR010000409.1:0-3109 GCA_041672425.1 Pedobacter sp.
GAGGGCGTGACCGGCTACCGCCAATCCCACAATATGGATGTCTGGAAAAATGATGAATGCCTGGAGTGCGCCTATCTGCCTATCTGCTTCGGCGGTTGCCGTTTCTTCCGCAAGCTGAAGACCGGCGCCATCGACGGCGTGGATTGCCGTCGTGCAATGCTGGACGCATCGCTGGAGAGGATCGTTCGCCAGGATCTTGAGTTGCGCTCAGATATGGCGTGACACCCTTATTTCAACCCACGCATTTATTTACAGCTCCTAAGGATAACAAGGAGCCTTCCCATATTTTATCAAAAACAACCTTTTTACCGTTTCCCCCACAAACTCAACAGCGCCGGCAGAAAAGCCAGAAAGACCGCTACGCTGGCGATCATCCCCAGCGACATAACCGCGCCGATGCTGAAAACCCCCTGATGGTGGGCCACCATCAGGGCGCCGAAGCTGAACAGGATCGTCAGGGCGTTCAGAAATACGCCGATACCGGCGCTGCTCATGGCTACCTCTCCAGGTGTTTCCGTACCCTGGCGATAGCGGTTGATGATGTAGATGGCTGAATCAATCCCGACCCCCAGGATCAGCGGCAAGACGATGATGTTTGCAGAGTTGAAGCTGACCTTGGCCAGCCACATCCCCCCCACCATCAGCAGCAGACCGGCCGCCAGCGGCAGCGAACCGATCAGGGCGAAACGGATGCTCTTGAAGTTGATCAGCAGGATAACGGCAATGCCGATAAATGCGTATCCGAAGGCCTTTAGATAGGAGTTCCGCAGGATTGTCAGGGATTCGTAGACCATAATCGGCTCGCCGGTGGCATTAGGAACGATCCCCTTGACCTGTTTGACAAACTCCGACAGTGGCTGGCGCTCAAAGATCTCCTTCTTGGGCGCCACCTGCAACAGTAGTTTGCCGCTCTTACCCACAAAACGCTGCCTCAGTTGCTCCGGCACGTCCGCCTCGCTTACCGGCGACGCTTCCAGACTTTCCTTCATCATGATCAGTTTGTCGGGCAACTCGGCAAACATCCCCCCCTGAAACTCACGCAACATACCTGTAGCGTTCTTGTCCTTCTCCTTTTCCAGCGATTTGAAAAAACCGTCCAGTGTTGCCAGAAAAGCCCCCACCGGCTTGGCCTCGGCCGCCTTTTGGGTTTCCAGAACCTTCTTCAGTTTATCCACCCGGTCTCGGAAATCCTCAAAGACCGTTGGTAGCTCCATCAAACGGAGGTTTTCCTCGTACGGGGTCGGCTTTATCTCCGACATGACCTTCTTCAGCGCTGCCAGTTCTGCCAGCTTGGCCTCCTGCTGATCCGGCACCAGGGCCATCAGGCTGACCAGATGATCCACGGCGGGCAGTTTTTCCAGTCGGGCGGTCAACTGTATGGCCTCGGCCTTATCCTTTGCCGTGACCACCGCGAAGTAGCCCGAGTTCTCCTTGCTGCGCATCAGTTTGTAGGCGTACTCCACCGATTGCAGCCCTTTGGCCTGCAGGTTCATCAGGTTGTAGTCGAAACGCATCTGTATCGTGGGATAGACGCACAACAGCGACAGCAGCAGGGTTGCGGCTATCATCGCCCGAGGGTTTCCAAACAGTGCGCGCAGGATCGGGTGTTCAGCTGACCGGAACCGCTTGACAGGGGCGCCTGCGCGACCCTTTTTGCGAAAGCGCTCCAACAGGATCAGCATGGCGGGGAGTACGGTAAAGGTGGCTATGACGCAGATCACCACGCCGCCAGCGGCGATTACCCCCAGTTCGGCAATACCCTTGAAATCGGTGAATGCAAAGGTGGCAAACGCCAGGGCCACGGTTGCGGCGGCCATGATGATCGAGCGGATATTGGCGCTCAGACCGGTCTCGATGGCGTCCATGCCACTTGCGCCACTCTTCAGTTCCTCCTGATAACGCAGCACTACCTGGATACCGTACTCGATCCCAAGACCGATCAGCATGATGGCAAAAACCATCGAAAGAATATTAAGATGTCCGACCGCTAACGTGGCAAAGCCGAAAGAGAGACAGATCCCGACAATCAGCGAGACCATCGCTGCTATCACATTCAGCAGGCCGCGGAAGGCGAACAGCAGCAGGATCACCGTCAGGGTCAGCGAGAGGATGGTGGCAATTTCCAGGTCACGCTGGCTGGTGGCCATCTCCTCGTATTCCAGGACCGGCACGCCGGTCAGCCCCCCGGTGACCCCCTTGAACTCCGGCCTGTTGAGGATTTCGTTCAAAGCAACGCGGGCAGCCTTGATCGATCTCTCCGAGGCAACGAAGCTGCTCTGATCCTTGATCGGCAGCATGGTTATGACCTGTTGCTTGCCAACGCTCTCCAGCATGGAAGGCTTGCCGTTGCCACCACCCTTGAGGAAGGAATCCATTGACAGGCCGCTGCCCTTACCGTCAAATGCCTTGAAACCCGTATCCAGTGTTGTCAGCATGAAGGCCAGGCTCTTCAACACTACCGGATCGTTATTGTTTAAATATCCGTCAATCTGGCGGGTCAGGCTGGTGAAAAGCGTCTGCACCGAGGGGTCTGCTGCCAGATCCTTCAGTACCGGGGATGCCATGGTCAGTGTGTTTCGGAGTTGTTTGATATCCTCCAGCGGCATGAACAGCAGGCCGTTCTTGCGGAAGAATGGCAGCCCGCCAGGATAGAAGACCTCGCGAAAAGCTCCCTTGTCCCTGTTCAGCCTTGCATAAAGCGCATCTGCGGCGCGGGTTGCCTTCCCGGCGTCATCCGCTTCAATCACCGCCACGATCTCTTCCTGATCGCCGAACTCAGCCCGGTAGGCGCGGTAATCGACCTGGAAGGGGGAGTTACGCGGCATCAGGTCGTCACGACCGGTTAGGAACTCCATGTTGTTTATAGTGTAGATGACCGATAGAATTGCAAGCAGCAGCGCTACCCCGAGGATCAGGCGGGGTCGGCGGGCGACAAAGGCGAACAGCCCGGATTTTGTTGTTTGGGGTGACAAGGGTAACTCCTTAGGCACTCGGCAAAGAATAAATGTTCCATATAACGTTCAGATTTGGGTCGGAGTTTGCCGTGCCGATTGAGCAAAACCGCAGGCGTAGCAATGCTACGTTGAGGATTTTGCGATTGAGGCGCGGC
>JBAYZR010000410.1:0-3103 GCA_041672425.1 Pedobacter sp.
GTTCAGATTTGGGTCGGAGTTTGCCGTGCCGATTGAGCAAAACCGCAGGCGTAGCAATGCTACGTTGAGGATTTTGCGATTGAGGCGCGGCGAAATACGGCCCTAAAGATGAAATGCAAGATGGATGTTTATTCTTTGCCGAGTGCCTTAACATAACCCCCCAGTGACCTCTGCCGCTGCTTTCCCCTTTTCCGGCAGGAGCCGTATCAGTCGCAAGGCAAAGGCAAGAATGAAATAGCTCTCACGGTTTTTACCTCCTGATACAAATCCCTTTATGGTCAAAATATAGATCAATAAAGCGAAGCGCCAGGTTTCATTTAGGTTCAACGGCTTGGCCGTTGACCCGTCCGGGCGGCTTTTCGCACGGTGCGCGGCCAACGGTCTTGTTGGAATCGTCTTCTTTTTCGCTTGGTCACGCCTCTGATTTCTTCAATAGCAACATAACAAGCAGCGTTAGCCTCACCTGTTCCCTACTCCACCAAGAGCTTACTCGTCAAGAGACCTGTGGCGTTATGCCGCAGGTCTCTTGTTTTTATAGGATGTGGCAGTATTATTTGTACATCGTTGTTTTATCTATCTTGACATTTTATAATTTGATTTTATAAATACATCTATAAACGCTTTAGAGTCATCATAAAGGAGGTGATATCAACATAAAAACCAATTAGTTTTTATGGTGGTCGATCAAACATGGATATTGGAACGGTATTTTACTGAGTGAGAAACCAATAGGTATAAGGAGATATCATGTCTGAAACAAAGAAGCTTTTAGTTGCAATTGACGATTCCCCCCAGTCCAATAAGGCATTCGATTTTGCATTGGAACTGGCAACGACAAGCACTGGTGTGACTTACGAGATAACAGTCCTTTCCGTGGTACATCTGGCTGAGCAGATTGATGTCCCGATGGATATCGAACCGATAGTAAACCTTGCCAAGTCTCAGTACGAGAAACTATTGACAAAACTACAGGAAAAAGCAAAGTCCCAAGGGGTTGCGATCAAAGCGGAGATTCTGATCGGGCATCCGGCGGAATGTCTCATAGAATTTGCAACAAAAAATCAAAACAGCATGATTATCATGGGGCAACGCGGGAAATCAAAAATTTCAAGGTGGCTCATGGGCTCAGTATCTCAGCAGGTTGCCAATCACGCGCCTTGCACGGTAACAATTGTAAAATAGTTGGCAAGTTGTTTGACATTACTGAAATTAGGCACTCGGCAAAAAATAAATGTTCTATATAGCGTTCAGATTTGGGCTGGAGTTTGCCGTGCCGATTGAGCAAAACCGCAGGCGTAGCAATGCTACGTCGAGGATTTTGCGATTGAGACGCGGCGAAATACGGCCTAAAGATGAAATGCAAGATGGAATGTTTATTTTTTGCCGAGTGCCTTAGGCCGGGAACCCTGCGGGATCTCGGCTTTTTCAAAAAACGTTTCCCCTGCATGAAAGTCCAAGCCCCGTACCTTTATATTTCTTGGTATATGGAGATTAAAAGGCTGATGTCAACGGCGAAAACGTTCCATATGCAAGAGAAATAGATTTTTTCAAGCCTTGAAGTTTCCAGTTTCTGACATCGTTACCATTCCCGTTATTTCTTTCTATTTTTCGATGTCAGCCTTTGCTGCACCAGTCACCCATCAGGATCAAGGCGGTTGTCGAAGTTGAAGAGTAAAGGAGTAACAAGAGTGTCAGTGCTACACATTTCACATTTTGCCAATTTTGATGATTTTGTCAGATGGTCGAATTGCTTGAGGAAGAAAGAACATGTCGCCCTTTCAGGGCTAAACCGTTATGTCCCCCCCGTGGTTGACACCACGGGCTGTAATTTGTTACCCTTTCAGGGCTTTTAAGATTCAAGCCCCAAAGGGGCAAAATGTCATAGCCCGTGGTGTCAACCACGGGCTATTGCAATCTCTGAGCAAAGGCAGTGGGGTCACAAAGGCAGTGGGGTCAAAATTGCAGGATGGGTAGAGCGTAGCGAAACCCATCGCAAACCCGCGTCAATGATGGGTTTCACTGCGTTCCACCCATCCTGCCGTGCTTTTAATTGCCATACACATAGTTTCATTGTATCTTGTGTGTATGTTCGTATCGGGTGGGTGAGCCATGGCAATGGTACGTTATCAAAAGACATGCCGATGCAACAGCCTGGAAGATGAGCCGCAAGTTTGCCGATAAGACCGACATCTCTTTTACCGATTTCACCTCATTCATCATCATGAAAGAATTGCGAATTACTGAAGCCCTGACTGCCAACCGGCGCTTTGATCTGGTCGGATTGGGGTTCAACAAGCTATTCTGACCATCAGGGAAACTTATGAAACCAATAGTAGCCATAGTCGGACGCCCCAATGTGGGCAAATCAACCCTGTTTAATCGGTTGCTTGGCCATCGTCGCGCTATCGTGGACGACGTGCCCGGCGTGACCCGTGACCGCAACTATGTCACGATTAATCGTTTTGAAAAACCGTTTATTCTGGTCGATACAGGTGGTTTTGAACCGGTAACCGAAGACCGTCTTCTTCAGCAGATGCGTGAACAGTCGCAACTTGCCATGGAGGAAGCCGATGTAATTCTCTTCATGATGGATGCCCGTAGCGGCCTGACACCGGCAGATACCGAGGTGGCCGCGATGTTGCGCCGGGTTAGCAAACCGGTCTTCTACGTGATCAACAAGGTGGATGGCGACAAGCTTGAAAACGAATCTGCGGAGTTTTATTCCCTGGGTATTGGGCATATGCATACCATCTCAGCCGAACATAACCGTGGCGTTAATGACCTTGTGGATGAATTGATGGAAGTGTTTCCTCCTGCTAACCCCCTTGATACGGATCAGGATCTCACGAAAATAGCTGTTGTTGGTCGTCCCAATGTGGGTAAATCCTCGCTGGTCAACCGTCTGCTCGGTTTTGAGCGTGTAGTGGCCAATCCTGTTGCCGGCACAACCCGTGATTCGGTTGATACCCTTTTTACCTGCAATAAGAAACCATATCTCCTGATCGATACCGCCGGAATTCGTCGCAAAGGGAAAACCACCGGGAAGTTGGAGAAGTACAGCGTAGTAGATGCGCTACGCAGTATTGAGCGTGCCGGCGTTGTC
>JBAYZR010000411.1:0-3101 GCA_041672425.1 Pedobacter sp.
GGCTATACAAAGGATACGCCGTCACCTGAATTTACCAATGGGGACTTTGAAGATGTAACGCTGAAAAACTTCTGTAATGCTCTGAAAGATGCGTTGAATGTTACCTTCAGTGTTGATACCAGCACAGCGATCAAGCAGACCGATCCGCTTTATGTAGAACTGACAGACGCACAGTTCGGCACTCTGGTCAAAGAAGTCAACGCATTGCTGACGCGAACCGATCTCTACTCCCTGCTGACGGCAAAGATGCCGGATCAGGTTGTTTCCGCAGATTTAACGGCGCTTAAAGCGCGTTACGATACCTCACATAGCGAGAGCGATCTGCAGAATTTCAACCGGGTAGCCCTGGGTGAATTCTTACCGAAATATACTCCCAAGATGCCGGTAAACACGGGAACATATTTTAATTACAACGCCATGCTCGGCAAAAAATCGGTTACCACCTTTACTCAAGGTACCTGGGCTGATTACAAGAGCAGCGACATCTATTGGGGCGATCCGGCAAAAACCGGGAATATGACGATTGTTGCCCACGCGCTGGGGTATGATGTCTACACTGACGGCGCCTGGATAAACCCGGCTGTCGCCAATGGCAAACAGGTCATCACAGCCGTTGCCGCGCCAGGTTCCGCTGTTTTCCGTTTTGAAGACATAGATTGGGGGGGCGTTGTCGCGCCTGTCGATACTGACACCGTTAAAGTGACCTTTGAAGAGTTGACCATTGCTCAGAAAAATGTCGTCTTGACCAAAACCGGCTATTCTGAATTCAAAGGCAGCCTGTACTACAACAGCGACACCAAAACACTACTGCCAACGGTTGCCTACACTCTTGATTCTGTGGACTGGGTCAAGGAAAAGGTGGCCAAGCCTGAAGCAGGCACTCCCTTTGCCAAACTGTCGCCGCTACAGCAGGGTTTGATATTGACGGCAACCAAAACCAGTCTCTACACAGGAGTGGCATATTTCAATCCTCTGGCGTCTGCGGACAAGCAGTATGTGATAACTCTTGTTGAGGGAACCGACTACCATAACAGTACCATTACCTGGAGTTCCGTCGAAGTTCCCAAGAGCGGCTCGCTCTTTGCCGATATGACCGCTGCGCAGAAAAACGCGGTTATCAACTCACTTGGCTACGAGAAATACACGCAAACTGTTTATTACAAAGCAGGCGCTGCGGCTGACAAGGTTCTGGTAACCGGTTTCACCGAAGGAATTGATTACACCAATGCTGCTATGAGCTGGGGGGATGCCAAGGCGGTAAACACCAACCGCTGGATTGTCACCGACGGAACAAATAAATACATCGTCTATGCAAATGATATGGATAATGACGGTACGGTGGACGAGATTCAGATCCAGAAAACGTACGAACTGCTTGGTCAGCGCGGTTTCGGCTTCCTGCTGACCGGCACGATCACCTCTTTGAAAGACAATAACAGCATGGTGATTGCCAGCGTGGATGACACCATCATTCGCGGCAATATCAATCTGCTGGGAGTCAATTCCGATCTGACGATTCAGTCGGATAGCTGGAGTTATTTTGAAGGTGTAGCCAATGTAACAGGAGATTTCACCCTGCTGGGCGGCGTCAAGCTGGACGGCACTGTTTCAGCTACAGCCAAGGAAACCAGCGTGTATGTTCACGCTACCTCAACGCTCAATACGAAAGAGGCAAGCACCGTTATTACCGTCATTGGCGGCAAGGATGTTGATATTCATGGCCGTATTGTGGCTGGCGGCAGCATTGTCGCCAACGGCATTACCTGGGCTGGTAATGGCTCAAATGACTCAAAAGCGCTGATCACTGCCGGTCAGCAGGTGGCCATTGATACCGCTGTCGCGGCATCCAGGGAAGTCAGAATAACCACAACCGCTGCAACCGGCGCAGATGATGGCGGAATCGGCCTGCTTCTGACAGCGGCGTCGGGTCTCACCACAGCCGGTCTTACATCCGATAACAGCGGCGGCCTGATCAAAATTGATACGGTTGGCGGCGACATCAGCGCCATGGGGATGATTCTCTCCGGCGGTAGCGTTGCGCAAACCTTTGATGATTTGGGTAACCTGCAGACGGAAACATTCTCCTGGAATCCGCTAAAATCCAGGATCGACATCGCTACCGATGGTCAACTCTGGCTGGGCGGCATGTCCCGGACCATCAATGGCGACATGGTCGAGATCGGCGGTGTTATCAGGGCCAGCGAAGAGATCCGCTTGACCGGCGGAGTCAGCTCTGATGATCGTGGTATCAGAATGCCCGGTTCCGCCAAGGTGGCGGTCAGTAACGCCAACGGCAGTATTTATCTTTCTTCGGTTGAAGACGCTGAAATCTACGGGGTATTGGTCGCTGGCGGCGAGATTATCGATTATCGCGACAGCCTCGGCAAGTATCTGGGCAGCACGGTTGAAACCTACGCAGGCGACTCGTCGATCAGTATTGAATCGGGGCAGCAGATCCGGCTTGGCCGTGACCTGTATGCCGGAAAATTGATTGACCTGCGCGGTGGAGTTGATCCCTACAATGCGAGCGAAACCTTCTCCGGTCAGGGAATTGTACTGGGTGGCGCCACGCACCTGGCAACCTGGCAGCAGAACAGCACTATCAACCTGAGCGCCGCCGGTAATCTCTCCATTCTGGCCCCGGCCTGGACGCAGGAGCTGATTGCCGCAGGTTTCGGACAGTTTGCCGATGGTCATATCACCAGTGATGTAACACTTAAACTGCTGTTCAATGATGGCAACGGCGATAAAACATATGACATCGTCGTAACGGCGGCCTCTACGGAAGATAATACCGGTCTGGCCGGACTCAGGGATGATCTGCAGGAAGCGATAGACGCGAAGCTCGGCATGGATCCCGATACAGGCTTGTCCTATCTGCAAGCCCGCCTGACTGACGGGCGCTTGATGCTGACCAGTTGGTACAATTTCAAACTTTTGAAAACCGGAGCAATTAATGCCGGCCTGCTCGGCTTTAGTCAGCTTGTTGCGGCGGATGCCTCATCGGCGCGTATGGTGACGGTGGATGCCGGGGTGGTCGGTTCTGTTGTCAACATCGGCAAGGAAGGGGCTTACAACGGCCAGATTTATATAGGCGGCTG
>JBAYZR010000412.1:0-3099 GCA_041672425.1 Pedobacter sp.
CCATCCCGAAGGCTGATGGTCATACGGTGTAGTTTGCGATAACCGTCCTTATCCCTAATGGGTATCAGGGCCATAGAGGCATATTTCAGATGTATGCATTCGTTGCGTGGATGAAGCCGCGGATCTTCGTCAGAGGGAATGTCCAGAAATAGGAATAAATCATTAGTCCAAAAGCTCCCCCCATTTGTGAAGTACGGGAGGGACAGATCTGCTTTGCCTGTAATAACCAAACCGCAGGTACATTGAAGACAGATGTTGCCCTCTTTGTCCAGGCACACTTTGTTATCTGCAACACGCTCAATCAGACTGTTTTCTTTCAGCAGAAAATCCTTGGTAAAGCCATCCTGGACAAAATACGGGAAGTCATCTCCATCTTGCAGACGTATACCCACGGCATCCAAACCGGTTCGATCCTTGAATACTTCAAGGACTCGCGGTAGCAAATCAGATAGATTTCCTCTCTCGCTTAGTATCCTCAGCACTTCGCTTCCCATTTCCTTGTACGCCTCTGTCCGCGTACGTTCGGTAATGTCAAGCACCTGGGAGAATATCGAAACCATTTTACCATCTGGATCTAATAATACGGTATTGTACCATTCACAGTTTATGATCTTGTTGTCTTTAGTGTAATTACGATTGGCGGTAACGACAACTCTAGAAGAGCCATCCATAAGTTTATCCATTGTTTTTTGCACAACAGGGATATCTTCTTCGTAAGTCAAATGTAAATCCATGATAGGTTTTCCGATTGTTTCCGACTGGTTCCAACCGAACATATTTTCAGCTTGACCCGTCCATCGTGTAACAACAAAGTCATTGTTCCACTCAAGTGTTGCCATTGGTGAATTATTGATATGGAAGTTCAAGCGTTGGTTATTTTCCCGCAATGCCTCATCACTTATCTTTCTAGCCTCATTCTCATTTTTTAAATCTTCCAGCAGATTCAGGGTTGCAATGTGCGTTTTTTTCAGTTTTAGAGTTTGCTCTTCTACCAATCTGGCAAGGCGCGCCTTTTCGACACGCTTGTCTTTGATTTTTACCATCGCCCGAATCTGTGCAGCAAGCTCATCCTCTTCAATCGGCTTGGATAGAAATCCTTCCGCACCACATTCCAGGGCTTTGATACGGCTTTCTTTGTCACCTTTAATCGCTGTAACGAAAACTATTGGTATATCACGCAACTCCTTATCAGCTTTCAGTTTTTTGCATACTTCAAAGCCATCCATGCCTGGCATTATAACATCAAGCAGTATAACATCAGGGTCTTCGGAGGCTGTCAGCTCAAGCCCTCTTGTTCCGTTCAGCGCCGTCAGCGTAATAGCTTCCTGGAACGCATCTTGTATCAGAGCCTTTAAACTGATCAGGTTGTCATGGTTGTCGTCAATAGCCAGGATTTTAACTCTTTCCATTTTCATAAAGTATCTCTCTTATGGGAGGACAAGAGTGAATTCCGAGCCTTTACCGGGGGTACTTTTTACAGAAATTGTCCCACCAATCAGGCTTGCATATTTTTTGACAATGGCCAGTCCCAGACCGGTACCGCCAAATTTTCGCGAAGTGCTGTCGTCTGCTTGTCTGAACTCGTCGAAAATGTGCGGAAGATGAGCCTCTTCAATACCAATGCCGGTATCGGTTACAATAATCTCAATGCTTGTTCCACGTTGCCGTGTACTGATTTCAACCGTACCGGCTTCGGTAAACTTAACTGCATTGCCAATAAGGTTTTGCAGAATATGGCGACATTTTAGAGCGTCACTGGTCACCGTAAGATTTGCTTCACTCTCTTTATGCAACAGTTCAATATTCCTCTGTTGTGCCTGCGGCTGTATCATGCTAACCACTTCCGCAACCAGGCTGTTGATGTTGAATTTTGTGATCTCAATTTCTTCGCGTCCTGCTTCGATACGGGCAATATCCAGAATGTCATTGATCAACTCCAGGAGCAGTTTCCCGTTCCGTTCAATAATTTCCAGGTAACTGTATTCCTCTTCGGGAATCAGTTTGGCAAGACGACGGTTGAGAACCCTTGAAAGGGCAATCACCGAGTTAAGCGGGGTACGCAGTTCATGACTCATGGTTGAAAGGAAATTGGTTTTGAGGCGATTGGCTTCAGCCAACTGTATTTTCTGCATTTCCAGTTCGGTGTTCTGAGCAATAAGCTCCGCTGCTTGCGAAGACAGTTCTACTTTTTGCGCTTTAAGTTCGCGGTTTTGATCTTCCAGTTTATTAGAGAACTCTTTCGTCTTTTGATACGCCATTATTCCTTCTACACGGGCAGACAGGGTAACAAGAATATTGTCAATCAATTGAATAGACTGTTTGCCATATGTGCCGACAGTTGCCAGAGAAATAATGGCAATGACTTCGTTATCGGCAATTATTGGAAGCGTTATGATTTCGTTTGGGATAAAGGTTCCACTCACCGTGTGAAAAACAAAGCGGGTACTTTCGGAGATATTTTTAATGTGCTGAACCTTGCGTGAAGAAAGGGCCGAACCGAATTCCCCCTCAAAACAGTTGGCTGAAAATGATTGCCTGGCATTGTCATCCACTCCGGTTGACTCGAAATGTTCAAAGGTTATTTTATCAGCGCCAAGCAGATAAATCGCCGCCATTTGTGAGCCGGTATGCGCAGCCAGCGCATTAAGGGTTATCCGGAAGAATTTTCGTGTGTCATATTCACTCAGCATCAATCCTGAGATGCTTGCAATTTTCTTATCCAGATCGGTATTTGCCTGAATGCTGTCAGCCAGGATATTGAAGGAAGCGGACAACAGTCCAAACTCATTATTCGATTGATATCTACTGCGGGCATTCACATCGCCTTCTTGAAAGTTGCAGGCCGCATCAGTAAGTTCCTTCAATGGGTTACGGATGTTGCGCAGCAGAATATAGTTGATGATCAGTGAGAGGATCAGAATGGCAACGACCAGCAGGACCAGTTGCCTTTTCAGAGAATCGGTTGACTCTATAGAGGTGGCATATAAGGCATCTGCCTGGTTTTTGGCAAAATCGTCAATCTTTTTGATCTTGGTCAACATTCGTTCCCGGTATACCCCCACTAAGCCGTCGGGAAGTATATTTGCCTTCACTTTTTCG
>JBAYZR010000413.1:0-3091 GCA_041672425.1 Pedobacter sp.
ATGGCGATTACGAGGACTATGAACGGTTTATCCGGGCAATTAATGACAGAAATCATCTCAGCCATATCTATCGTCAGGAGATGGCTGAGTCAATTTGGCAGCGTCTTCCCGAATATGTGCTCCTGGTAGAACAGATTGTTGGTGCCATGCACTCAAAACAACCGAGGAACGTTTCGTATGGCAACGATCATACTAGATGATTTCATGCAATTTAAGTATGGGAATATATCATGACGTATCAGGAACTTTTGACAAGCATATCTGGCGGCGAAGACAGTTTTACGCAATTTAAATCCGATATAACCAATACTGACTCGCTTGCCGCCGAAATGGTAGCTTTTTCAAATGCGCGTGGTGGCTTTATCTATATAGGTGTTGAAAACAACGGGCGTGTCGCAGGTATTCCCAAGAATGAAACAGGACGTATCAATCAGCTCATCAGTAATGCAGCCAGCCAACACATCAAAAGCCCGATTGCGGTGCAGACCGCCAACGTGACCTTGGATAATGGTGATATTGTCATAATGATTCAGGTACCTGAAGGTTTGGATAAACCCTATTTTGACAGAAATGGAGTCATTTGGCTTAAGAACGGTGCTGATAAACGTCGCATTAATTCAAAAGAAGAGTTGCAGCGATTATTTCAATCCACCGGCTTGGTGCATGCCGATGAGGTTCCTACCCAGGGAGATCTTTCAAAGCTTGATACGGGTTATTTTGCAAGATTTTTAACCCATTATTATCAGCAAGATTTACCGGATAATGCGGGGCAGCTGAAAACCATGCTTAACAATATGAGTCTTGCAACCGGCAATAGTCTGAACCTGGCCGGTCTGATGCTGTTTAGCAAGGATCCACAGTTCATCAAACCTTCTTTTATATGTAAGGCAATCCACTTTCCCGGAAACGAAATATCCATCGAAAGCTATCTGGATAGTGAAGATTTTGAAGGGAAAATAGAAGACCAATTCAAAGGTGTCATCGCATTTGCCATGCGAAGTCTACAAAAGAGACAGTCTGGGCAAAGTGTTAACGCTCTTGGAAAATCAGAGATCCCAAAGATCGTTTTTGAAGAGCTGATTGTCAATGCATTAATACATCGCGACTACTTTATCAGTGCTCCGATCCGCCTGTTCGTATTTGCTGATAGAATCGAGCTGATAAATCCGGGGCATCTACCAAACCATTTAACTGTGCAGAAAATTGAAGCCGGAAATTCCAATATTCGTAACCCGATTCTAGCATCCTTCGCGTTTAAAGGGATTCTGCCATATCGCGGTCTGGGGACAGGTATTCGCCGCGCACTTGCCGATTGGCCGCATATTTCCTTTGTAGATGACAGGGATGGTAATCAGTTTAAGGTCACTGTATTTAGGCCAGATTACCCTAAAACAGACGAATTGACCCAAAACACGATGCACTTACATTCTACTGACCCAAAAACAGCAGTGATTGCCCTCCTTAATAATGATCCTAAAGAAAGTTATGGACGTATAGCAAAAAAACTGAATGTGAGCGCATCAACCATAAAGCGTTTGATTCAGGAACTGAAAAATGAGGAGAAAATACAGAGGACCGGATCAAAGCGGGGTGGGGAATGGAGGGTGCTTTCATGAAGGTCTTCTTCCGCACAGATTCTTCCTTACAGATGGATTCAGACCACATCATGCGCGTTCTCATTTTGTCTGAAGATCTGCTACAACTTGGCATAATTGTAAATCGCCACTGCATCCCGGTGGTTACCTGAGGCGGACTGCTTTCAGGTTGTCGGAGAAAAAGTGGTTAATTTTGTTCAGAATGGCGTAAGGTGACAAGCGTCGAAAATCTGCTTGACGCATTGATTTGAGTGAATGTTGTTGGCATGAGAGTTAAAGTGTTGCGAAGTAATGTTAAGATGACAGGTCATGGAAAATATGGGAAGTGTCCCTAATTTCTCATGGGAAGTGTCCCTAATTTCTCAGTAGCGTGTTATTATGATGTCATTAGAGGACGTAAGTATGACAAGAGATGAGATAATTACATTTCTGACACATAACAAATCAGAAATAGAGCAGCGCTATGGTGTGACCAAGATTGGACTTGCTGGAAGCTATGCTCGTGATGAAGCTACGCTAGAAAGCGACATAGATATTATTGTTGAAATAAAAAGTCCCAACAAGTTCCGAAGTTTCTTCTATTTGCTGTATTTCCTGCAGGATGCTCTCGGCAAACAGATTGACCTTGTCACTGAGTCAAGCCTTAAGCCATTAGTAAAAAAAACAATTCTCAAGGATATAGTTTATGTCTGACAGAGACATACGATTTTTTGTCGCTGACATAATTGAGTCTATTGATGCGATCATGGATTTTGTACGAGATTGCGACTACACCGCTTTTGCCTCCGATAGGAAGACCTATTCGGCAACGCTCCGGGAATTTATAGTTATTGGTGAAGCCATCGTCCATATTCCGGATGATATCAAGGCAGGCTTTCCATATGTTGAGTGGCGCTTGATTAAGGATTTTCGCAATTTCATAGTACACGAATACTTTGGAATCGACAGTGAGGTGGTATGGGATGCGGTGACAAATGAACTGCCAATTCTCAAAACGGAACTTTCTAAACTCCAGGCAGAATATGGGGGATGTCCCTAGTTGATTCCGCACCATGTTGATCTGGTGAACATTGATACGGTTTCCAGCAATTTTAGAGATGTTGCCATGAAAGAGGTTATAGTATGGAAACAAAGTTCGCGCTCAAGCTGAAAGATCTGGAAGCAGCGTTATCTAACTTTAGAGATGCGCTGACACTTGAACCGGCCTTATTTCCGGCCCTTGTAGCGGATAATATCAAGTCAGGGCAAATTCAGAAATTTGAATTTACTGTCGAATTGCTTTGGAAAACAGTCCAGGTATTCCTTTTTGAGGTGGATGGCGTTGATGTTGTCACTCCGAAATCAGTTGCAAAAGAGTTTGCGGAGGCGGGTTATTGCGATTACGAGGACTATGAACGGTTTATCCGGGCAATTAATGACAGAAATCATCTCAGCCATATCTATCGTCAGGAGATGGCTGAGTCAATTTGGCAGCGTCTTCCCGAATATGTGCTCCT
>JBAYZR010000414.1:0-3089 GCA_041672425.1 Pedobacter sp.
AAGGCAGCTACGGCAAGGCTACTAGGGCACCGCCAAACGAAAGAGGCGGAAACAGACAAGCCAAACCTACGGTTGCAGTGGCCTGCTTCCTACTCTACCGTCTTTGCGGTTCAACTGCCGTTTTTAGGTTAAATCGCCCCAAGGGGCGGGGAATTTACCCGCAGAAATTAAAGAAAGAAATAAGAAGTAATGGTGTTGGTAAGAAGGTGATAATATTTCCGATCCATTGCATATTTGAAAAGTCGGTATAAACTTGCGCAGGAACTGCCTTGGAGTCGTCAGACACAGATTGAGTGGGTTGCGGGAGTCGAACACGTCCGAATGTATAAAACAATATTGGAGAAGGGAGGTGACAGGAAAAGAGATTGTTTGGTGATTACGTTTGGCTAGGGTGGACCAAAAAACTCCTTATACAGGAGCAATTTTTCAAGGAGGATAAACGTGAAAAAGTTACCATTGACCATTGCGGTACTCACTGCTTCCCTGCTCGTTTCAGCGGGGGCATGTTTCGGCAACAAAATACAAGATGTGGCGGAGGGACGTAGCATCTGGTTTAAGAGCACCTTCGGTGGCGAGCGTTTTTTCAGCATAATTCTGCCCAATCCTCCGTTCAACCTACCGCTTGGATTCGATAATATGCTGACCTGGCCGCGCGACACCCGTTTCGACCAGTTCGGGGTTATCAATGATCCGGATTGCATCCAGGGTGACGCTTCGACCGGCAACCTCGACCGTTGCGCCGACCCCGAATCCGCGGGGGTGATCGGAGTCCGCAAGTTCCCCAATCCTTCAGGGGGCTCTCCCCTCATCGGCGTTACCTGCGCCGCCTGTCACGCCGGGTTTGACCCCAATAATTCCCCCTCTGACCCGAACCATCCTAAGGCGAAGAATATTCATCCGACCATAGGAAACCAATATATTCAAATAGGAAAGATTTTCAAGACCCACCTTTCGCCTCACGACCCCCGGTATCAGGTATTCAACAGCTGGGCTCCCGGCGCGGTGGACACAACAGTTCTGGAAAACGACCACATCAACAATCCGGGGATGATTACGCCGATCTGGAATGTTGCGGATCGTCCGTTCTTCGATGTGACTGTCGACGGCGTTCCCGCCCGTGTCCATCGCAACGGTCAGGGGGGGGAGGATGACGCAGGCTGCGAAACGGCGGCACTCCGCGTCTATTTCAACATCGGTATGTGTGCTTCGGAGTGCATGATTGGGCATCTGGCCAACGGCCCCGGCGGGAGCCAAACATCCATCGACCTCGCCGAGTGCCGGAATGTCTGTCCCGATCTCCTGGAGGCGGAGAAGTCCGTCGGGAAGCTCTGTTCATTTCTTCAGACTCCTCGTGCTCCGAAGCTGGTGGACGCGCCGAAAGGTTCTCGATATATCGACTGGAAGGTCGTTAAAAAAGGAGAAAAGGTATTCTTCAAGGCGTGCGGCTCGTGCCACTCGAATGGTGATCGTTCCGGAAAACACAACACTCTCACCGATGATCTGGTTCACCCGTATTCGGAAATCGGCACGAACAGCTGCCGAGCACGCACGACGAACTGGATGAATGGGCATATCTGGGCAGCCTTCTCATCGGACCAATATAAGGAGCGCCCCACAGGCGGCCCAGGTTTCTACCGCGACATGCCGCTGGTCGGCATCTGGGCCACCGCCCCGTTTTTCCATAATAACAGGTTGGGTCCCAATGACGTCGATCCGTCGGTGGCCGGTCGTATCGCAGCTTATGAGAGAGCGATGGATCTGCTTTTGAATCCCGAAAAGCGCGATGAAGCCGGTTCGATCCTGCGTACCGATGACTTCGTGCAACTGCCAGGCTCCGTGATGCTTCCGGCAGGGACTCCCATTGCCGAGTTCGCCAATATCGACCCCGGTAGCGGTGACAACCTCTGTCTGGATCTTGTTGAAAACAAGGGGCATACTTTCGGGGCTGACCTTTCCAAAGAGGACAAGTATGCGCTGACGGAGTTTTTGAAGACGCGCTGATGGGGCGCCGTCCCATTGACATAAGCCGGTTTGGTGGTATCCCAGGGGAAAATCACAGGGGAAAGGTGGAAGACCATGCAATTACCAAAATTTTTCTGTCTGTGCTGTATGCTGGCGTTAGTTGGGGCAACTGGAGGAACCTATTATAGGACGCGAGTGCTGCCGAAGAGAAGCCAAGTCTGAAGCCAACGTAAATCTTAAGGTTGGCGAGAAAAATTTTCTGTTCAGGGGCACCTGGTTTTGGGTGCCCCTGAACATTTTCAGCAGGGGACATAAACGGGACGTTGTTAAGTTGGGACATAAACGGGACGTTGTTAAGTTTGTAAACTAGATGCAATGTCATGTAACGCCGGATTATTCATATATATATCTTCGCCTCTTCGTGCAGCCAAGCTGACTCCGGCACGGCTGATATTCAACATTCGTGCAACCAATGCGCCATTAATTCCCATCCTAATGACAGCAATATAGCATAATGCCCCCCTGACGACGGAAAGGTCTTTTCGTTTACTTCCTTGACGTAGTGACGCTGATTCTATGGAATAAATGCTAGCGATGCTCTGGATAATCTCTTCAAGTAGTCCAGTGCTTGGTGCAGTTTCTCCTGAAGTTTGCGTCTCTTGTTGCAGTTGTTCCACAAAAATACCGCTACCGAGAATTCTTTCATCGTAGGCTTCATATTCATCCGAACCGGATATTCTACGGGATCGGCGCAAACCGCCGCCAACCAGATCATCTCTTTTTCCCTGTCGAATCCCGTCCTCAACAAATGATCGATATTTTTTGCGACCGCTCCCCTTTCTGTTGTCGAATAGCAGGAGCACCTCGTCCTCCATCTGGCCTGTAAAAGTTCCCTTTCCCATAATAACGGCATGACCTGACCATTTATACGAATCCAGGACATCCAATGATTCTTTCCAAGTGGAAGTCAGCTGCGCCAAAGTCTGGCGTTTAAGGTTTACCAGCCAATGGCGCATGCGGGGTGGTGGCAGAGATGAAGGGGGCCAACGGCCAGTTTCCATACGGAGAGCAAGCAAGATGCGGATGGTTTCTTTGCAGCACTGTATTCGGGTAAAATGGGTATCGGG
>JBAYZR010000415.1:0-3077 GCA_041672425.1 Pedobacter sp.
GTTCAATCGTAGTCATTGTCCCAGACCGCGGAGATCGTTATCTGAGTACCAATCTGTTCAAATCCATGTGTGCCCAGTGCCCGCCATGACATCGGTTCTGGATTCCTCAATGACTGAACGTCTTTTAAAGCAAGCCACCCTGCTTGCCCTCATAACTATTGGTTATAATGTCTTGGAAGGTTTGGTCTCGATCTGGCTTGGTCTGGCCGATGAAACAATCACCCTGTTCGGCTTCGGGGCAGATTCCTTCGTCGAGGTCATTTCCGGCATCGGTATCTGGCATATGCTGCGTCGCCAAGGCGCATCCTCCTGCCAGGCAACCAGAGATTCGTTTGAGCAGCGCGCCCTGCGCATTACCGGCACTGCCTTCTACCTGCTGACAACCGGCCTGATCGCCACTGCCGCCCTCAATCTCTGGCAGGGACACGCACCGAAGACAACCTTCTGGGGGATTGTGGTTTCACTGGTCTCCATTGTTTCAATGTGGCTATTGATCCGTGCCAAGGTACGGGTCGGCACAGCGTTGCAGTCGGATGCCATTTTGGCTGATGCCGCCTGTACCCGAACCTGCCTGCGGTTATCGGTGGTTCTGCTTGCGGCCAGCCTTGGCTACGAATTAACCGGCATCGGCCTGTTTGACTCGCTTGGATCGCTGCTGATTGCCTGGCTGTCCTGGAGAGAAGGGCGTGAGGCCTTTGGCAAGGCAGCCGGAAAATCCTGCTGCTGTGGCGGATAGCAACGCATCCGCTCCTTGACCGCACCGCTAAGACCTGCTATTTTACAAATCTTTTTTTGCGTTTCTGCACACTCTCCCATCGGAGGACCACATTGTGACATTCCAGGATCTTATCCTCTCCCTGCAAGGCTACTGGGCCAAACAGGGGTGCATCATCCAGCAGCCCTACGACACCGAAAAGGGCGCCGGTACCTTCAACCCCGCTACATTTCTGCGCGTGCTCGGTCCCGAACCATGGAACGTGGCCTATGTGGAACCATCCCGCCGACCGACCGATGGCCGCTACGGCGAAAACCCCAACCGCCTGCAGCACTATTACCAATTTCAGGTGATCATGAAGCCCTCGCCCCTGAACATCCTCGACCTGTATCTGGATTCGTTGCGTTCCTTCGGCCTCGACCCGAACAGGCACGATATCCGCTTTGTTGAGGACGACTGGGAATCGCCAACCCTGGGAGCCTGGGGTCTGGGCTGGGAGGTTTGGCTGGACGGCATGGAGATCACCCAGTTCACCTACTTCCAGCAAGCTGGCGGCATCGACCTCAAGCCGGTCTCATCCGAGATCACCTACGGCTGTGAACGCATCGCCATGTATCTACAGGGCGTGGACAACGTCTACGATCTGGAATGGGTCAAGGGCATCAAGTACGGCGACATCCACCATGAGAGCGAGGTGGAGTTTTCAACCTACAATTTTGAAGAAGCCGATGTGGACATGTTGCTACAGCTCTTCAGCATGTACGAGAAGGAGTGTCTGCGCCTGGCGGAGAAAGAATTGGTACTGCCGGCCTATGACTATGTCATGAAATGTTCCCACACCTTCAACCTGCTGGATGCCCGCGGGGCGATCTCGGTCACGGAGCGAGCCTCCTACATTGGTCGTGTGCGCAACGTGGCCCGCATCTGTGCCGAAGGCTACCTGCGGATGCGCGAGCGGCTGGGTTTTCCGTTGTTGAAAGGAGGTGTGGCCTGATGAACAGCAAGGAACTGTTTCTTGAAATAGGTACCGAAGAGATACCGGCCGGATTTATCCCCCGCGCCATGGCCGAGATGGAGGCGATGATCACACGGGAGCTGGCGGGCGCCCGCCTGACCTTTAGCAACATCAGAACCCTGGCCACACCGCGCCGCCTCGCTCTGGTGGTCAAAGGTATCCCGGCCGTGCAGCCCGACGCCGAAATCACCGCCATCGGCCCCTCCAGGAAGGCGGCCTACGATGGCGAGGGTAAACCGACCAGGGCCGCCGAAGGTTTTGCCCGTGGACAAGGGGTGGATGTCTCGGCCCTACAGATCATTGTTACTGAAAAGGGGGAGTATCTGGCGGTGACCAAACAGGAAACCGGTCGGGCAACCTTTGAGCTTTTGGCCGAGATTCTACCCAACCTGATTGCCAACATCCCCTTCAAGAAGTCCATGCGCTGGGGTGATCTGGATGTCCGCTTCGCCAGACCGATCCACTGGATAGTGGCCCTGTTCGACGGTATAGTTGTACCATTTTCCTTCGGCAACATTGAGAGCGGCACAACCTCCCGCGGACATCGCTTTATGGCCAACACCACCTTCCCGGTGCGGGACTTTGCCCATTATCAGGAGGAATGCGAACGCCACTTCGTCATTGTCGATCCGGAGCTGCGCAAAGAGATCATCCGGCGAGAGACCCATCGCGTAGCCATTGCTGCCGGTGGACATCTGCTGCCTGACGAGGAGTTGCTGAACCAGGTCATCTATCTGGTCGAATACCCCAGCGCTGTTGCCGGTACCTTTTCGCCTGAATTTCTAAAGGTACCCAAGGAGGTACTGATCACCTCCATGCGCAGCCACCAGCGCTACTTTTCCATTGTGGATAACAATGGCAAGCTAATGCCCGGTTTTATTACAATCAACAACACCCTGACGGAAGATCCCTCGGTAGTCATCAAGGGTAACGAACGCGTCCTGCGGGCACGTCTGTCCGATGCCCGCTTCTTCTTTGAAGAGGATCAGAAGGTCAAGCTGGACGAGCGGGTTGAATCACTGAAAAAGGTTGTCTACCAACAAAAGTTGGGCACATCCTTCGAGAAGATGACACGTTTCCAGACACTGGCGGAAGGGCTGGCAGAAAGACTGAATCCTGCCGTAAAGTCCAGAACATCACGAGCTGCCTGGCTTTGCAAGGCCGATCTGGTTTCCGGCATGGTAGGCGAGTTCCCTGAGGTACAGGGAATTATGGGGCGCGAGTATGCCCTGCTGGAAGGCGAGGATCCGGCTGTAGCCAATGCCATCGCCGAACATTACCTGCCAACCCAGGCTGGCGGAGAACTGCCGACATCCGACATCGGCGCCTTTGTTTCCAGCGCCGACA
>JBAYZR010000416.1:0-3073 GCA_041672425.1 Pedobacter sp.
GAGGGCCGTTCTGGGGACAGTTTATTTAAAGGGATCCCTGGGGTCTACCAAGTTGCTAGAAAGATCAGCTGACCGGACCAGCGTGCCAGACTGGATGGTGATGTAATAATTTGAAACCAATTGAGTTTGTTGCAAGTTGTTAACGGTCATGGATTCTCACACGTTTTCATTTGTATATAAGGCACTCGGCAGAGAATAAACATTCCATCTTGCATTTCATCTTTGGGCCGTATTTCGCCGCGCCTCAATCGCAAAATCCTCAACGTAGATTGTTACGCCTGCGGTTTTGCTCAATCGGCACGGCAAACTCCAACCCAAATCTGAACGTTATATGGAACATTTATTCTTTGCCGAGTGCCTAATAGCCCCGGTCGACAAAAGTCGACCAGGAGGTTTGCACACAATGCTGATGTTGTTGAGGGGATGTTAATGCCAGTTGGCGGCAATTACAGGGGCAAGTGAAGTCTGATAGTTCTGCGGCAATGTGGTCTGGCCTGACACCGGGGCAATGAAGGTGGCCATTGCGCTTACCAGGGCATTCACCTGGGAGTCCAACAGCACCTTGCCGTCCGATGTCTTGAACTGTTCAACATGGTATGCAGAACCGGAATACCAGTTCTGGATGGTGAACTTGTCATTGGCGCCAATGATGCTAACTTCCAGGTTATTGCCTACATGTTGAAACCAGAGTTGGTCTGTTGCAATTCCTGAGCTGAATTGGGCTATGTCGGTGTTTCCGGTGGTAGCGTCGTTTTCGATGATTCTATCGGTTCCATAGCCACGGCCAAGTTTATAGGTGTCGTTACCGGTTCCGCCAATTAATGTATCGTTGCCTGCGCCGCCATCGAGGGTGTCGTTGCCGACCCCGCCAGTGAGTGTATCGTTACCGGTTCCTCCCAATAGCTGGTCATTGCCGGCGCTTGCCCAAAGAACATCGTTGCCATTGCCGCCATCGAGGATGACATCACCATAAGCATAATTGCTGCTTGTCATGTCCACCACATCATTGCCATCCCCCGCGTTGATACGTTCTATGCCAACAATTTTAGCCCCTCCCGATGTTCCATTATCGAGAAATATGGCATCGTTTGAGTCGGCGCCGACAAGCACGTCGTACCCCGTGCCACCATCATATGTGTCATGGCTCAGACTTTTTCCGTAGAGCCACTCAATGCCGCAATTGCCAGGATTGCCAGGATTGCCAGGATTGCCAGGATTTCCAGGGCTGCCGACATTGAAAGCCAGATCAAAAAACGAGGCGCGATAGTCAGCGGAGAACATGAGGGTATCATTGCCACCCCCGGCAATTAATTGATCTTTCCCGCCACGGCCGTCCAGCGTATCGTTGCCTGCGGTTCCCAGTAATCTGTCATTACCGCTGGCGCCGATTATGGTTTTACCTTGATCGGGAGCCTGGGCGATGGTTAACCGGAACATATCTCCGGCAGTTGCGCCGACCAGGTCTGTAGCGACTAGCTGGATGTCGAAGATACCGGAATTCCCTATCTTCGGTGAACCGCTGAAGGTGTTGGTTACGGCATCAAAAACCAACCAGCCCGGCAAGGGGCTGCCATTGGCCAGTGATGCGGAATAAGACAGGCTGTCGCCTTTGTCGATGTCCCTGAAGCTGTTGGCGGGTATGCGGAAGCTGAAGATTTGATCTTCGGTTGCTGTCTGATCGGCCAGTGCGCTGGAAAGTTCGGGGGCATCATTAGTGTTTTGTACTTCTATGCTGAACGTGCGGCTTGTCTTTACCCCAAGGTCATCATACGCTGTGATTACAATTTCATGAGTTCCAACTTCGGTGTTTCCCGGAGTTCCGCTGAAAGTACAGGTGATGGGATTGAAACTTAACCATGCCGACAAGGGATTGTTCTCCAGTCCGGTTGCCCGATAGGTCATCGGCAACCCTTCCGGATCAACAAAGGCATCGGATGGCATTTTAAAGGTGAAAGCGGTATCTTCAACAGCTACCTGATTAATCGAGATATCACCTATTACCGGTGCAGCATTTACCATTTCCTGTAAACTGTACACTGTGCCGTCTGCAAACTGTAATGCACTTACCGGCAGGCTGCTGCGTTGCTCCCCGCGATTGAAATCAATAATTCTTATAGTATCTTCAGCTCCATAATTAACAACCAAATCAAAACCATCCACTTCCATTGATATATTATCTCGTGTAATCCCTTCTCCCAAAACGATTATATTGCCAACACCGTTTTCAGACACATCAAATATCGTGTCCGAACCATCCCCCACATTGAAGAGGTATGTGTCAAATCCAGCGCCACCTGCCAGTGAATCATCTCCCTGGCCGCCAACAAGAATATCTTCGCCATCACCGCCATCCAGATAATCCTCGCCGCTACCGCCATAAAGCCGATCATTCCCCGCCAGTCCATACACCTCATCATCGCCGCCTTTCGCGTTAATAAGATCGTCAAAGGGAGTCCCTGTTATCACGTCGTCTCCATCAGTGCCAGGATCGACTAAACTGGATAGTTGAATTCTTGAACCATCAGCGAATTCAATCTCTTCAACTACATGAGTTGAAGAATAATCGTAGTTCAAAAGCTGAATAGCATCTCCGGAATTTCCGTACTCTATGACAAGATTATTACCTTCGGCATGCGTCCTCAGGTCTGATTGCGTTATGTCCTCGCCAAAAAGAATCAAGTTACCTTCCTCAAGTCTGGATGAGTCATTAATACTGTCCACGCCATCACCCAGATTGAAAACATATGTGTCAGAGCCATTTCCTCCGGCGAGCATATCGTTACCAGTGCCGCCGGTAAGCGTATCGTTGCCGTTCCCAGCCTCCAAGGTATCGGAATCTTCATAACCATAGAGTCTGTCCGTCAGGTTGGTTCCTTTAAGCTCATCATTACATATGTCCCCCTGAATAATGAAGGTATTTTTCACCAGATCCTCATAGGTAAGGAGCGTTCCATCGGCAAATTGGAAACCCTGAATTGCCCGGCTGCCTGTGTCGGCTGCATCGGGATCGAAATTACTCAGATGTATCTCGTCGCCGCCGGTTCCGACCCGAATGACAAGAGTAATATCGCGA
>JBAYZR010000417.1:0-3054 GCA_041672425.1 Pedobacter sp.
CTGTAGACGCTGTCAGCGGCAACCTGAAAGAGTCTTTTTCTTGGCCTCTTGAAAATGTTTCTTCTTCCGCTGATCTGTTTTCTTCTTAATCCATTAAATTCAAACTCTTCTTCTGTTTTCTTCCTGCTTTTCAATCCTTTTTCTTCCCGCCTTCTGTCTTATATTTGATGATTGACCCAGAGGCGCCGGGTCATGAAGCTTATCAGTAAACGACAATGCCGCTGTTGCAAAGAATCATTCTCTCCCAACTATCGTAGCGCCAAACGGCAGATGTATTGCGATAAACCCGAGTGCCGTAAAGCCAGCAAAGCGGCAAGCCAGCGGTGTTGGACCAAGAATAATCCCACCTATTTTACCGGCTCTGACAATGTCGAAAGGGTGCGTGAGTGGCGCCGGGTCAACCCTGGGCGGCAGCGCCGCAAGGGATCTGGTACTGTGTTACAAGATAACTGCGACGAAATAACCGATGTAAAGCAAGATGTTACCCCGCTTTCATCCCCTGAATTGCCTGCATTACCCCCTGTGTTACAAGATTTCTGTATTGCGCAACATCCCGTTTTAGTTGGACTAATAGCTCATTTAACCGGGTGCGTGTTACAAGATGAGATAGCCGTGGTAACCCGCCGTCTGGAACAATTGGGGCAGGATGTTATCTGTTCAACCACAGGAGGCCGTTATGTCCCACAAGTTCCCAATCTGTCCCGACCGCATCCGCAGCATTCCGGAACAGTTCAGTTGGGTGGATCACCGTCTGGTACGTGATCGCCACATTGAGCTGTTAAGCCACGAGGCTGCGACGCTCTATCTCTTTCTCATCACCGTTGCCGACTGTCAGGGTTTGAGTTATTACGCGGACGCGTCTTTGTGCGAGCGCTTGGTTATGGATGCGCCGACACTGGCTTGTGCCCGTGCCTGTCTGCTAAAGTCGAGGCTTGTCGCGTACAAGAGACCTCTCTATCAGGTGCTGGCTCTTGACGGTGTTCTGCATACTTCCAAGCGAATCAGTGTGCCTGGGGAGATTACTGCCAGAGAAGATGTTGGTACGCTGGCCATTGACAAGATTCTGGCCTCGTTGGCTGGAGGTGCGCCATGATTGACTATGAGACTTTTTCCCGTATCAAGCACCTTCACCTACAGAAGGGACTCACTGCTATGCAAATTTCCCGAGAGCTTGCTCTTGACGAACGTACCGTGAAGTTGTGGCTTGCCGCGAAACAGTACCAGACAAAAACCGGTGGATATGCTCCTTACGGAACTGCCACATCTCCAGCGGCTACCGCTGCATTCATATGATGTCGCAAATATTACTGCTGTGCGGGCTTCAAGTCAGTTCAGAGTCGCCCTTGATTCAAACCGCTATTGCGTCCCGGCACGCTACGCAGGGCAACCACTCACCATGAAGGCATACCCTGACCGGCTCTGTTTCTATCACGAAGAGAAACTGATCGCCCGCCACAGCCGCTCCTTTGAACGTAACCGCGATTTCGAGGATCCGGATCATCCCAGGGAATTGATCGCACATAGGAAGAACGCTCGGGATCAGACCCTTCTGCGGCGCTTTCTGGCTTTGTGCCATTGCTCTCTGGATTATTACCGGGAGCTAGGTAAACGGCAGCTCAATGCAACCATACACATCAGAAAGATTGTGGCGCTGCATCTGACGCGCAGGGCTGATTTACTCGATATTGCGGTGGAGGCGCCAGATCTTTCTATCTACGACCATCAAACCATGCAGGAGACAACACCATGAGCGATGACAAACCTACCAATAAACTTGAAGCGGATCTGCGTATGCTTGGCCTGAACTTCATGGCGCAACAGTACAATCAGAGCGCGGCAACCGCCGCTCGTGACTCCACAAGCCATGCCGATTACCTAGCCGGACTGGCCGTGGGGGAACTGAATCAGCGCCGTGATCGCGCTACGATCCGCCGTATCAAAAACGCACGCTTTCCGGTGGTGAAAACCATCGACCAGTTTTCCTGGAGCTGGCCGAAAAAGATCAATCGCATGGCGGTGCAGAACCTCTTCCGCCTTCAGTTCCTGGAAGATAACGCGAATATAATCCTGCTGGGGACTGTGGGGCTAGGCAAAACGCATCTTGCCACCGCCCTTGGATATACCGCATGTCTTGCCGGTAAATCGGTACTATTCGCAACGGCAGTAGATGCTATCAACACCCTTGCTGCGGCACAGGCGGCCAGCAAACTCAAAATGGAACTCAAGAAGTATCTATCGCCACAAATACTCATTCTTGACGAACTCGGCTATCTGCCGATTGACAAACATGGAGCCGATCTACTCTTCCAGGTAATCAGTCAACGCTACGAACGAGGTTCAACAATCATTACCTCAAACCGTGCCTTCAAACAGTGGCCGGAAATCTTCAACAACGACAGTACGCTTACTTCGGCACTTCTCGACAGACTCCTGCATCATTCTGAAACGCAGGTTATCGAGGGCAAAAGTTACCGCATGAAAGATCAGATAGAAGCCTGAAAGAAAACCGCAGCCCTCGGTAAAAACCGAAGTCGGCGGACTGTTGTCACTGCATTTATAACGTGCCACGTTTGCTACATTTTCACGGAACCGCTGACACCCGTATAGCTGTATTGGGGAATCGTGCCGGTTGAGGCCAGTTGTTTCCCCCATGCGTCGAAGCGTTGCGTACCTTGGGTGGTACCTGCGGCATCGGTAACGGCCACGACGCTGCCGAGTCCGTCCTGATGGTAATACCGTTGTTCGGCGGTCGCGGTGGTTCGGATAAGCGGGGTATCAATGCCTGCGCCGTGGGTGTAAACGGCGGCTGCTTGATTCCAGCTGCCGGGATATTCGGCGTAAATCCGGGCGCCGTCATACAGGTAGTCGGTGGTGGTGGATCCAACTGTTTTTTTGATGCGCCGCCCAAGGGGATCGTACAGATAGCTTTGTCCGGCGAGACCGGTTTTATCGGCGTGGGTCAGGCGATCAAGGGCGTCGTAGTTGAGATTGAGGGTGGTGCTGCCGGTACAGGTGGTAGCGCTGCGGCTGACCGTGCCGCCTTCGCATTTCTGC
>JBAYZR010000418.1:0-3038 GCA_041672425.1 Pedobacter sp.
ATTCCGGTAATCTTTATCAGTGGCAAAGATGATGTAGAAGATAAATGTGCTGCGTTTGACGCTGGCGGTGTTGACTATGTCACCAAGCCATTTAATGGCCAGGAAGTCATAGCGCGAGTTCGTACCCACCTCCAGCTGGCCAGAACGGAAGAACTCAAACGGGAAATCAACGAACGCATCCTTGCAGAACTGGCCCTGAAAAAAAATGAGCGCAAGCTGCAAGCCGCTTATGAAGAACTACAGGTACAAAACGAAGAGCTCCAAACACAAAGCGAGGAGTTACACGTGCAAAGCGAAGAAATGCAGCAGCAGAACCAAGAGCTGCAGCGGCTTTGGGCAATAAATAAAACAAGTGAAGAATCATTACGCGACAGTGAGCAAAGATTCCGCCTGGCGACCGAAGCGACTGGGGTAGGTATATGGGAATGGAACGTCATTACGAATCAACTCCGCTGGGATCAACAGATGTTCAGGATCTATGGGATCTTGCCAACAGCAGATGGCTTTGTGCAATACAGTGACTGGAGTAGCGCTGTTCTGCCGGAAGACCTTTCCGAACAAGAAACCATCCTGAAATATACTGCCCGCCATGGCGGCACGAGTTTCCGGGCATTTCGTATCCTGAGACGTAATGATGGCGAATGCCGGGAGATTCAGGCGGTTGATACGGTCCGCACGAACGCCCGGGAGGAAATCGAATGGGTTGTCGGCACGAATCTTGACGTTACCATACGCAAAAAGGCCGAGGCGGCACTGCTGGAAAGTGAAGAGCGTTTTCGCATAATGGCTAACGCGATACCGCAACTGGCGTGGATTGCCCGAAGCGACGGCCATATTTTCTGGTACAACCAGCGCTGGTACGATTACACGGGGACAACCCCTGAGCAAATGGAGGGGTGGGGGTGGCAAAGCGTTCATGACCCGATCGAACTGCCAAACGTACTGGAGCGTTGGCAGACTTCCATCACATCTGGCGAATCTTTTGATATGACCTTCCCGCTACGGGGAACAGATAGTGTCTTCCGACCATTCCTGACGCGGGTTATCCCTATTAAGGATGCCGACGGTAATGTACAGCAATGGTTCGGTACCAACACTGATGTTAGTGAACTGAAACACGTCGAACAAACGTTGCGTGAGAGTGAAGCAAAGTTCCGTTCGCTCTTTGATAACAGTATTGATGCTGTGTTCATGGGAACGCCGGACGGGACCATATTATCAGCCAACCCCGCAGCCTGCTCCATGTTTGGCATGACCGAGGAAGAAATTATTAGAGCCGGGCTAGTTGGCTTGTGTGCCCCTGGTGACTCCAGGCATGCAGCTGCCATTGAAGAACGGAGCAAAACAAATCGAGTCAGTTCATTTGAACTGACCTTTATCCGCAAAAATGGGGAAATATTCCCGACGGAAATTGACTCGGTCATCCTGCATGGTGAACCGCAGCGGGCATTTGTAATAATTCGTGACATCTCAGCCCGTAAAGAGGCAGAACAAGAGATTCTTGATGCTCGGAATAATCTGGAAATCAAAGTTAAAATACGAACGGCTGAACTCGAACGCATTAGAAAAGAACTTGCGTTGCAGAATAATGAATTACAAAATTCTTACCGCTTGCTGCAAATTGAGACAGCCAATCGCCTCCAGGCAGTGGAATCTCTGCGCGAGAAGGAACAGCTTCTTATCCAACAGAACCGCCAAGCCGCAATGGGTGAGATGATTGGCAATATAGCGCACCAGTGGCGGCAACCTCTCAATACGCTGGGACTGCTTGCGCAACGAATCGGACTCTTATATGGTTCTCCCGTGTTCGATAAGGAGTTTGTGGGCACATCCGTTGCCAAATCAATGGAGATTATCAAGCACATGTCGAAAACAATTGATGATTTTCGGGACTATTTCAAACCGGAAAAGGATAAATCTGATTTTTACGTATCTGAGGCAATCAAAAACGCGTTGTCACTTTTGGAAGGTAATTTTCAGAATCCGAAGATATGCATTGAGATAATTGAGGGGGGCAATCCTGTCGTTAATGGGTACCATAATGAGTTTTCGCAAGTTTTTCTCAACATTCTGAACAACGCCAGAGATGCATTGATTGAAAGAGAAGTTTCAGAAGGTAAAGTAACAATCACCATATGCCGCGAAGAATACGGTACTGTCATAACTGTTGCCGACAATGCCGGCGGAATCCCGGATGAAATTATTAGCAAGATATTTGACCCCTATTTTACAACCAAAGGCCCATTACTTGGGACGGGAATCGGCTTGTTTATGTCAAAAGCAATAATTGAAAAGAATATGGGCGGGAAATTAACCGTACGAAATACTGATATAGGTGCTGAATTCAGAATAGAGGTATGAAATGGTACCCAGAGTTAACTCAGAAAATTCAATAGCAATTTTGTTTGTCGAAGATGATCCGCTTATCCTTGAGCTTCAATCATCGATGCTTGCACTGAGATTCCCCAATTTTGTGTTCCACACGGCTACTAATGGCAAATTGGGTTTGGAGCAATTCAGAAGGCATGAACCAGATATCGTTATTACTGATATCAATATGACGGAAATGTGTGGTGTTCAAATGTCAGAAACAATTCGGTCATGCAAACCTGACATAAAAATTATCGCCATTACCGGTAAATCAGGGAAAATTATTCATAATGACCCAGATAATAATGAATTCGTATTTGACCACCTGATCGTAAAACCGGTCGATTTATCGGAATTATTCGCTGTTGTCGAACGTTGCATTGGTGAGATCCAGCACCGACAAATTAAATGCGGATTCCGCACCAAGTCGGCCACTGATTCCGATTGATCTCGGCCACCCCCTGAGTACTTCCAAGCATCCCCCTTTTTAGTCGTCGCCGGGTAATTTCAACAGGCGTATGTTCTTCCCTCATTAATCAAATTTTGAAGAGGAACATGGCAAACTTACACAATGCTGACCGATCTGGAGGCAGTATTTCGCTGTTTGAAATCTGAGTTGGGATTGCGTCCTGTATTCCATCACAAGGAGCATCGGGCGGAAGGGCATC
>JBAYZR010000419.1:0-3025 GCA_041672425.1 Pedobacter sp.
GGCGCTGTCCAGTTTGTGTATTCGCCGTAGATGTCAGGGCCATTGTACAGGAAATTGGTGGTTGTACTACCAACGGTTTTCTTTATCCGCCTCCCCTGGTCGTCGTAGGAGTAGCTCTGGGTGCTGATGCCGGTCTTGGCGACTTGTGCGAGACGATTCAGGGTGTCATAGGTGAGACTTGTGGTAGTTGCCCCTTCGGTCTTCTGATACATGTTGCCATTGTCGTCGTACAGCATATTTGCCAGTAGAGGTCCGGACGTGCTTCCTTGGTGAATCTCCTTCAACTGGTTGGCAGCATCGTAGATATATGCGGTGACTGTTGGCGTGGTGATGTTGACCTGCTTGCTCAGTCGGTTGCCGAGTGGATCGTAGCCGTAGTTTTCCTGCTGGGCTGCCGTGCCGTTACCCACCTGTGTCAGACGGTTCAAGGCGTCGTAAAGGTAGCTATAGGCGGTTGTGGTTGCGCCTACCTTCTCCGTATGGGTCAGTCGGTTCCCCACTCCGTCGTAGGTGTAATCGTGCTGGCTGATGATGGAGCTTGCGTTTGTCTTGTTAACCACCTGGGAGAGGCTGTTGTCGGCATTGTAAGCGTAAAGGGCGCCAACTCCGTTGGGGAACCATTTCTCGGCCAGCCTCCCGCCATCGTCGTAACGGAAGGTGACGTAGTCTTCGTTAGGCGCCCAGATGCCGGAGAGACGACCGACCGGGTCATAGTCGTAATCAGTCCGGTTGTCGTCATTGTCAGACACCCAGTTCAAAAGTCCTCCGGGGCTGTAGTTGTAGGTGAGTGTCTTGTTCCCCCGGTTGTCGGTGACGCTAATCGGGCGATGGGCTGTATCGTAGCTATAGCCTGTCGTCATAGCCGGATTGGAGTTAGTTCTGGTCGCTATCTGGCCCAGTGAGTTTCTGATGTAGGTGACATTCCCGGCAGCAGTCGTTCTGGTCAGCATCTGATGCCCGTAACCCCAGGTATATCCTGTTATCTGACCCTTGGCATCGGTCATGGAAGTGACGTTGTTGTTCACGTCATAGACAAAGGTCCAGAATTTGCCCAATGGATCGATCTCTTTCAGCTTACGTCCAAAGTCGTCATAGACGGAGGAATTCTGCGTTGTGACAACATCACTTGCCGGGTTGATACCGGAACTGTCGGTGCGGCCAGCCTGCACCTGAGTCAGGTTACCCAGTTTGTCGTAAGAATAAATCGTTGCCGGACGGATCAGGCCATAGGTGGCGTCGGTGTACGCCGGGCCAACAATTCTTGTTGGCCGGTTTAGCTCGTCATAGGTGGTCAAGGTGGTACGAGATGCGCTGCCGTCCGCCGGAATGTCGGGCTGTGGGTGTCAAGGATGATGAAATTGTCAAAGATCGGTTTCGGTGCAAGTTGATGATTGGTTCTTATGTGCTTATTTTACAGCTGTTTTTGTATCGAGTTGTAGGGTTTTGGTGCCTGACCCCTACGGATATTCCCAAGTTAGTGTGTTCTGACCCTAAGGTTTCTTCCCTGATACGTCGCGGTATTTTTCATTCCACCATCTTACAAGCTGCTGGTGTGTATGAATGTCAATCCAAGTCATGTTCTCATTAATATTTGGATCTCCGCCAAAAACAATTGGCTTTGTGTACCATTTGATTTTACCAGCGAATTTACTATCAGATACGAGTTGAGAACTGTCATATGACACATCATGCTTTTCAATATATTGCTGCACTAATGGCACAGTAGGTATCTTAAATTGTTCATCATTCTCATTTATGATTATAAAGTTATCCCACCCTGATATTGCAACAAGTCTGTATTGGGGGATAAAATCTTTAATACAATAAGCATCCGTCATGAGTGCGACTTCGCTGCCTTCAAACAAAATGAGATAATCGTCGTTTATCCATCCTTCTTTCATATCTTTTCCTTTGTGAATATTTTGGAAACTTTTTTATTTTAGTGTGGCTCTCAAGAACTGATTCCACCAAACAGTGAAATTTGAATGATCAGAAGGCGTCAAAAGAAGCTTATTGTCAAGGTTTGTTGGGCTTCCACCAAACTTTATCGGCTGAATTTCATGAATTTGAACCCCTTGGTATAAGCTTGGGTCAGAGCTTCGTAAGTTGGCATTTGCATTATTTGCAGCATTTCTTGCTGCAACATATTCATCACCCGCAATTATTCTGACCGGACCGACTGGCCTAGCTGCGCCTTCTGGGTATCCTTCCCAATTTGAAATAGAAAATTCACCAGTGGTAGTTGCTCGGCCAGCACTTCCTCCACTTCTCGCGGTAAGATTACCTGAACCATTTGATAAACCGCCACCGCCACCGAATGGCTTATCTAAAACATCATCTCCAGCAAAAAAACGTCCCCCAGCTAAAAGAGTATTTCCATTTTGATTAATATTGCTAAAACTTCCCGGATCAGGTAACGCGCCACTCAAGTTAGTCAAGCTTTGAGTCCCGGCATCCGACCCTTTTAACGCCTCATCAACATAAGAAATCTGTGAGGTCAGTTCATTTTGATTATACCCCTTGAAGATCAACCCAGTCGGATCGGTTAAGTTCACAGGATTCCCGTTTACGTAGGCGTAGGGATTAATCCCACCCTTGAGCCCTGCTGGATCCCTCTGCGTAAACCTCCCAATGGCCGGATCATAATACCTCGCCCTGTAGTAAACAAGCCCGGTCTCATCCGGCTCCCTACCAGTGTACCCATACTGTGGAATCGTGCCGGTTGAGGCAAGCGGATTCCCCCAAGCATCAAACCTTTGAGTACCGGTGGTGGCACTAGCCTGGTCGCTGACGGCCACGACACTCCCCAACCCATCCTGATGGTAATACTGCGCAGCCGTTGCAGTGGCTCTGATAATCGGATCATCCGTATTTGGCCCATGGGTGTAAAGCGCCGTAGGCGCTGTCCAGTTTGTGTATTCGCCGTAGATGTCAGGGCCATTGTACAGGAAATTGGTGGTTGTACTACCAACGGTTTTCTTTATCCGCCTCCCCTGGTCGTCGTAGGAGTAGCTCTGGGTGCTGA
>JBAYZR010000420.1:0-3020 GCA_041672425.1 Pedobacter sp.
CAAAATGACAACCACATCCGCCTTCTTTACAGCCTCGGCCGCTTCGAACACCTGAAATCCAGCTGCCTTGGCCTTATTAAAATTGTCGCTTCCGGCAAGCTCACCCACAATAACGTCAACTCCGCTCTCCTTCAGGTTATTGGCGTGGGCATGTCCCTGACTCCCGTAGCCCAGGATGGCGATTTTCATCTCCTTGATGGTACTTAGCTTGCAATCCTTCTCGTAATACATTTTCATGTTTTATAATCCTCCTGCATAAATTTCCGGCAAACCGGTAAAAGCTTTGATAAAAAGATTGATAAAAATAATACATTAGCGGTCGGCTGTCAATCAATTAGAACTGAATAACTACCGCAACAGGCATGTCTGCCTGGCAAGGCGCTATCCCTTCCATCCCTTGGCGCCGCGTCCGATTGCAACAGATCCGGTACGTACAAGTTCTTTCAACCCCAGCGGACGGAGCAGATCCAGAATGGCGTCTATCTTGAGCGGATTACCGGTAGCTTCGATGGTGTAGGACTTAGGTGTTACATCAATGATCTTTGCCCGGAATATATCCACTATACGCAGCACCTCTGCGCGGCTTTCGTCCTCAGCCGTAACCTTGATCAGGGCCATCTCGCGCTCAATACCACTGCCATCGGTAAAGTCGATTACCTTGATCACGTCGATCAGCTTGTTCAGTTGTTTGGTGATCTGCTCAAGGATATTATCATCGCCTCGGGTAACTATGGTCATACGCGACATACCCTCCTCATTGGTGGGCGCCACGGACAGGGAGTCGATATTGAAACCACGACCCGAAAAGAGTGATGCCACTCGGGTGAGCACACCGAATTCGTTTTCAACCAGAACGGATATTGTATGTTGCATTGGAGAATCCTCCGATATTAATTGTAGCCACACGGGGTGGCCACATGGGGCCGCCCCTACATGACGCGATTATGCGTTCAGTACCATTTCATTTAATGACGCGCCTGCCGGAACCATCGGCAGCACCTTTTCCTCACGGGCAATCTTGAACTCCATGATCACCGGCCCCTTTTCCTCGAAACCCTGCTTGATGACCTTTTCCACCTCGTCCGGCCTGGAGGCAAGAAACCCTTTGGCGCCATAGGCATCGGCAAGCTTGATATAATCAATCGGCAGTTCCATACAGGTTTGGGAATATCGCTTGTCGAAAAACAGCTCCTGCCATTGGCGCACCATGCCGAGAAAATTGTTGTTGAGTATCACAATTTTGACCGGCAGACGGTTCTGCACGAGAGTAGCCATTTCCTGAATATTCATCTGCACGCCGCCGTCGCCACAAATGGCGATCACTTGGCGACCGGGAAAGGCCGCCTGTGCCCCCATGGCGGCCGGAAGTCCGTATCCCATTGTGCCGAGACCGCCGGAAGAGAGTAGTGTACGCGGTTTGTTGAACTGAAAAAACTGGGCCGTCCACATCTGGTGCTGCCCAACATCAGTTGCAATGATGGCATCTTCGTCTGAAAGCTCACGCAGTTTCTGGATAACGAACTGCGGTTTAATAATAGTAGAGCTTTGCTTGTAGCCGATCGGATGCTTGATTTTCCAGCCAGCGACATCCTCGTGCCAAGGTCCAAGCGCCGCCAAAAATCCAGCCACTTTTTCCTTATGTTTGTCCACCAGCTTGATCATCTTGGAGAGAACATCCTTGACGTCGCCAACAATCGGCAGGTCAACCCGTACATTCTTTTTGATGGAGGTAGGATCAACATCAATGTGAATGATCTTGGCATGAGGGGCAAAGGTGGCGATCTTGCCGGTCACCCGGTCATCGAAGCGCGCGCCAATGGCAACGATCAGATCACTGTGGGTCATGGCCATATTGGCGCAGTAGGCGCCGTGCATCCCCAGCATACCCAGCGAATTGGCATCTCTCTCAGGAAAAGAGCCCAAACCCATCAGCGTGGTGGTGACGGGAATCGTCAACTTGCGAGCCAGGTTTGTCAACTCATCAGCAGCATTTCCCAGCACCACTCCACCACCCACGTACAGCACCGGACGACGGGACTCCAGCAACATGGCAACCGCTTTTTCCACCTGGCGGGGATGTCCCTCAAGATTAGGCTTGTAGCTGCGAATCTCCACAGTTTCGGGATAAACGAACTCTGCCTGGGCGATCTGCACATCCTTGGGTAGATCTACCAGCACCGGGCCAGGGCGGCCGGTTCTGGCGATGTAGAAGGCCTTCTTCATAATCATGGCAAGATCCTTAACATCCCTCACCAGAAAGCTGTGCTTGGTGCAGGAACGGGTAATGCCGATGATATCTACTTCCTGGAAGGCATCGTTACCGATCAGCGCCGTGGGAACCTGGCCGGTGATAATCACCATCGGTATAGAGTCCATATAGGCCGTGGCAATACCGGTGACTGTGTTGGTGGCGCCTGGCCCGGAGGTAGCGATTGCCACGCCGACCTTGCCGGTGGCGCGAGCGTAACCGTCTGCAGCGTGGGTTCCTGCCTGTTCGTGGCGCGGCAGAATATGGCGGATTTCCTTAACGTTAAAAAGCTCGTCGTAGATATTTATGACCGTACCGCCGGGATAGCCGAAAACCGTATCCACCCCTTCCTGCTTCAGGCATTCCAGCATTATACGCGCACCATTCATTTTCATTGTGTTACCTCAAAGTAAAATATGCAGATGGGTTTAATTAATCAGCAGTAGTAACAGCCCCGGTATGGGCCGAGGTAACGACTTTGGCATAGCGGGAGAGCCAACCGGTCTTGATCTTTGCTTCCGGCGCCTGCCAGGCCGCGCGGCGAATGGCCAGGGTAGCGTCGTCCACCAGCAGCTCCAGCTTGCGGGCCGGGATGTCCAGCACAATCCGGTCACCATCTTCCACCAGGGCAATTGGACCACCTTGGGCCGCCTCGGGAGATATATGGCCGATACAGGGTCCACGGGTACCGCCGGAGAAACGGCCATCGGTAATCAACGCCACTGAATCCCCAAGCCCAAGCCCCATAAGGGCCGCCGTGGGCGCCAGCATC
>JBAYZR010000421.1:0-3006 GCA_041672425.1 Pedobacter sp.
CCTCGGAGGCAGCTGCGCTATTTATAGGTGGAGCTTGGCTGTCAGCTGTCACTGAAAGTATTCCTTTGCAGAAGGATGCTCGACGCTGGCAAGATACAGGGCGCCGCTGGCTGGAAAACCGGTTAACGACACTTGTTGCGGAGGATGGCAGCTTTTCCCAGTACTCCGTTAACTATCACCGTGTTCTCGTCGATACACTCTGTCAGGTAGAACTCTGGCGCACGGAACTGAAGGAACGTCCATTCAGTGATAGGTACATCGCCCGATGCCATGCGGCGGTAGAGTGGCTTGCAACGATGACCGATACCGCTTCAGGGAACGCCCCGAACCTGGGCGCAAACGACGGCGCACGTCTCTATGACCTTTCATCCGCTCCGTACCGGGACTTCCGACCCTCTGTGCAACTTTCCTCTGTCCTGCTTCGTGGGGGGAGGACCTATGAAAAGGGGGCGTGGGATGAGCCGCTTTTGTGGCTGGGTGTAGGGTCCTCGGTAAACCCTGTGCCACAATCTGACTCATCCGTAATTCATAAGGATGGGGGCGACATTATTCTCCGAGGCAAAGATTCCTGGGGTATGGTTCGTTTTGCCCATTTTCGCTTTCGACCGAGCCATGCCGATTGCCTGCATCTTGACCTCTGGCACAACGGTGAAAACATCCTGCGGGACGGTGGAACCTTCAGTTACAATACGGAACCGCGCTGGCTTGATTATTTCTCCGGAACGGAATCACACAATACGGTCCAGTTTGATGAACGTAATCAGATGCCCCGGATTGGACGCTTTCTCTTTGGCAAATGGTTAAAAATGGCTGAGTGCTCTGACATTCGCCGGAAAGGGGCCAGCCTCTTCTGGACGGGAGCCTATACCGATTGGAAACATGCCCCGCATCGGAGATCCGTCAGCGTTAATGGCAATGTCTGGCGAGTCATCGACGAAGTCAGCGGTTTTCGCGACAAAGCAGTGCTGCGCTGGCGGTTGATACCAGAGGAATGGTCTCTCGCCGATAACACGTGTGTCAGTCAACGTGCCCGATTGCGAATTTCATCGACGGCTCCCCTGCGGCGCCTGGAGCTGACCACCGGTTGGGAGTCATTGTACTATCAACAGAAAACGGAATTACCGGTGCTGGAGATTGAAGTTGCCCCCGGAAGATGGACCATTGAAACGGAAATAACCCTGAAGGATTGATATGCGTGTTCTCTACTTTCACCAGCATTTTTCCACTCCGTCCGGTTCGACTGGCACCCGCTCTTATGAGATGGCACAGAGTCTGATCGCGTATGGGCATAGCGTGACCATGGTCTGCGGTAGCGGAAGCATGGCCAGCAGCGGTCTGGCCGATATACCGGTTAATGGCGTGCGCCGTGGGATCGTGGATGGTATTGATGTAATCGAACTCAGTCTTCCCTATTCAAATTACGACAGTTTTCTCAAAAGGGCCTGGGTCTTTATGCTCTATGCTTGGCGTAGTGTACTACTGGCGCTACAGTTGGAATATGATCTTCTATTTGCCACCTCCACCCCATTAACCGCCGGTATCCCGGGCATAGTGATGAAACTATTTCGGAAGAAACCCTTTGTTTTCGAGGTTCGGGATCTTTGGCCCGAGTTGCCCAGAGAGATGGGAGTTATCACCAATTCGCTCATATTGAAGGGGATGGATATCCTGGAATGGCTCTCCTACCACAGCGCCGATGCGTGCATTGGGCTATCCCCAGGAATCGTCCGGGGCATAACCCGGCGCAACATCCCAGCGTCGCGGGTCACCATGATCCCCAACGGCTGCGACTTAAATCTATTCAAGCCGGAAGGGCATAAGGGTGTGGAGAATATCGTTGGAATAGATAAAGACGATTTTGTTGCAATCTTTTGCGGCGCACACGGTATAGCCAATGGCCTGGATGCCGTACTGGATGCCGCTAAGGTTTTGAAAGCAAGGAGTGTACAGAATATCAAGTTCCTGTTCATCGGTGATGGAAGACTGAAGCCCTCTCTCATGGAGCTGGCCAGGAAGGAAAATCTGGACAATTGTATTTTCTGTGATCCAGTGCCGAAACGCGAACTGACAAAAATCACGGCATCTGCCGATGCCGGGCTGATGATCCTGGCAAACGTCCCCGCATTTTACTATGGTACATCTCCGAACAAGTTTTTCGATTACATCGCCTCGGGGCTGCCGGTTGTGAACAATTACCCCGGCTGGCTATCGGAAATCATCGGGGAAAACGACTGCGGCATCGCCGTGCCACCTGCTGACCCTGAATCCTTTGCCGATGCACTGTTGGCAATGCGCGATAATTCTGAGCGACAAAGGCAAATGGGGTTAAATGCCCGTCTCCTTGCGGAGAGCGAATTTAGCCGAGAAAAGCTTGCCGATAAATTTGTCGACTTTTTAGAAGCTACGTATAAAAATGCAGGTACCCATGAAACGTCTCGTTGATTTATGCGCCACGCTTGCAGGCTTGCTGCTGATCTGCCCGCTGTTATTATTGCTTGCCCTGCTTGTGAGGTTCAAGCTCGGCGCACCGGTCCTCTTTTGCCAGCAGCGCCCCGGCATGCTCGGCAAGCCATTCATGATGTACAAATTCCGCACCATGACCGATGAGCGGGATACTGCCGGCAATCTGCTGCCCGATGCCGACCGCCTGACTCCCTTCGGCGGATTCCTGCGCAGCAGCAGCCTGGATGAACTGCCGGAACGGCTCAACGTGCTGAAGGGCGATATGAGCCTGGTCTGGCCGCGGCCGCTGCTGATGGAGTACCTGCCGCTTTACTCTCAGGAACAGTCATGAAGGAACGCATGAACCAGATAATCCAAAACCTTAAAACCGGCGAAACTATCCTCGAAAACGGCCCCTCGCCTTTGGTGCGCACCGGTCACATCCTGATTCAAACCACGCACACCCCGATCCCCCTTTGGTGCAACTACGCCGGATAGCCGAAGTATTGGATTTTGGATTGAACGTCAAAATCACGAACCCGCGACTGAAAATAAGCAAGGGTA
>JBAYZR010000422.1:0-2993 GCA_041672425.1 Pedobacter sp.
CAGCTTGAGTAAACCCCAGATGCCTTCACAGAGGCTTCCAACAGCATAAGCCAGCCAAGGAGAGATGCTGCGTGTTATTGGCGGGAGACCGGCTGCGGCCAGTATGCGATTTATCATCTCCCACAACGGTATCGGCTCGCCATTGGAGATGAAATAGGCCTTGCCGGCTATTGCCGAACCAGGTGTGAGCCGTTCGCCAGCCAGCCGGTGGGCGCGGGCGGCGTTGTCAACATAGACCGTATCCACCAGGCAGGGGCGGTTGCCGATCCGCCGCAACCTGCCTGCGCGCGCCTTTGCAACAATCCTTGGTACGAGGTGGTTGTCACCCGGTCCCCAGATGAGATGGGGGCGAAGGGAAACCGTGGCCAGGTCAGTGCTGTTGGCGGCCAGGACAAGCTGCTCGGCCAACGCCTTGGTGTGGGGGTAGTGGGCCTCGAAATGTGCCGGGTAGGGTAGGGTTTCGTCGCCGCCAGCCACGTCCCGACCGTCAAAGACAACGCTTGGAGAACTCGTGTAGACCAATCGCTCGATACCATGCTGATAACAGGCCGCCAGGACGTTTTCCGTGCCGGTCACGTTTGCCTGATGGAACTCGTGGTAACTCCCCCAGATACCGGCCTTGGCTGCCACGTGATAGATGCATTCACACCCTTGGGCTGCCTTTATAAGTGCATCACGGTCGGCCAGATCGCCTTGTATCTGCTCAACACCGAGACGGGCCAGTTCGGGGTATGCACTCCGGGAATAACTTCTGACCGTATCCCCGCGCTCCACCAACTGCCGGATGATAGCAGAGCCTAAAAATCCACCCCCTCCAGTGACTAAAACGTTCACCTGATTCTCCCTGCCGCCCAGACCGCCAGTTTTTCCCGGAAGATCTTCGCATTATGTCGGATATCCACTGGAAAGGCTGGATGGAAGAGGATATCCCGGATTCCCTTGGTGTGGGGATAAAGTGCTCCCCGCTCAAGGAGATCACGCCGGATCTGCTCCTGTTCGCGCTTTCTGGTACCTTTTTCAAGTTCCACGCAGAGTACCGGGCGTTGGCTCCCATGCTTACCGATGCCGACCAGGGCGGTGCGGAATACCAGGGGATGGACGTTGAAAACCCCTTCCACCGGGATGGTGAACAGGATGCCGTCGCAGCTCACGACCCGGTGTGACTTGCGACCGCAGAACCATATTCTTCCTGAATTGTCCCGGTAGCCTAGATCTCCCATGCGATGCCAGACGCCATTCTCCGGGTCTGCGATCTTGGCCAGGCTGGTTGCCTCGGGCCGGTTGAAATAGCTGGCGGTGACCTGCGGCCCATTAACGGCAATCTCTCCTACCTCCCATGGCGGAAGAGGAAGGTCGTCGCTCCATGCAACAATCGGTTCGTCACTGATTGGTATGATGGCGAGGCTAATGCTTGGTACTGGTCGTCCGACACAGATTCCGCATCCTTCCCCGGTAAGATGGCCGGTCTCGGCCAGTATTTCGCGGCTGCCGATGGAGCTGACAGGCAGCGCCTCGGTGGCGCCGTATGGGGTGAATATCTCCGCATCCCGCGGCAGCAGGGCGCTAAAGCACTCCAGCACCTTGGCCGAAACCGGGGCGCCGGCAGAGATGACCCGCTTGAGGCTGGACAGTTTCGTGCCATCTGGTGCGCTATAACGCCCCACACGGTTGAGCAGGGCAGGGGAGCCGAACATGGTGGTGGCGGCGTAGGCGGCGACCGGGCCAAGTATCCGTCCCGGATCGACCCGCCCAGGTCTGGTAAAGTCCATCTGCGGGATAACGGCGGTCATTCCCAGTGCCGGGGCAAACAGGGCGAACAGGGGAAAGGTCGGGAGATCGACCTCGCCCGGCAGGATGTCGTACAGCTCCTGCAACGCCGCAACCTGGGCGGCGAAGTTGCCGTGGGTATAGACAGCCCCTTTGGGCGGGCCTGTACTGCCGCTGGTAAAGAGGATGGCAGCGGTCTCGTCCCGGTTCGTGGCTGCCGCCTTGAAGGGTGCGGCGCTTCCCTCGCCAAGGCGTTGCACCTCGGTCAATGGAACACCACCCCAGAACCGGCTGCTGCCTCCCACGGTGATCAGGATGCGCAGGCTGTTCTTGCCCCAACCGAACAGCCGCCGCGCCAGATGGGCCTTGGGTATTCCGATGAACGCCTCTGGCGCTGCTTCCGCCAGACACCCCTTGAGGTTGCGGGCGCCGATTCCCGGATCGATAAAGACCGGCACCGCACCTGCCTTGAACAGGGCAAAGGTCAGGGCAAAAAGTTCCGGTCCGGGTGGCGTCAGTAGCGCAGTACGCACACCGCGCACGATGCCGACTCTGCCAAGCCCGCGAGCCAGACGATCACTTTCCTCATCCAGCTGTCGATAGGTCAGAGAGCGGTTTTCCTGGGGAAAGATTATCGCCTTAGTGTCTGGCTGGGAATGGGCCAGCTCCGTAAGGGGGCGGGAGATGTTGACGATATCGTTGGCGGTCATGTTTGTTGTCCGTGCCCCTGACTGGATGCGCCTTGTCGGCGAGTAACTTGATGCACTGCTCATAATCGGCTATCTTTTCCGTTGGCAGCCTGGATGAGGAGGCCGCAACACCACTGGCGCTCAATTCTACTTTGTCACATTACAAACTGATCTAATATATTGATTTTATATTGGTAATATGGTACAAGCGCCTATTTTTTGCAACGTAATTTTTCACGAGACAACCATGCGCCGCAGTCCATACTACCCACTCCGAATCTGAAATAAAAGCTTATGTCAGCCATACTCAAGGCATTGGTAAAGGAGTTGGAACGTCATGGATACAGAGCTTTTTGAACAGTTACATCAAAGCATGAAAGAGGCGGTAGCAATTGCAAAGGGCGAGATGCAACGATCTCGTGTGTTTCGGTACAGCTTGTAGGGTGCGCATGGCCTTATCATGCGCACGGAAAATGTTCGCATCGCGGATCGGTTCGCACGATGAACCTGTGCAAACCCTACAAACTATATCCAGTG
>JBAYZR010000423.1:0-2955 GCA_041672425.1 Pedobacter sp.
GCGTGAACTTCCAGAGCGCTAAGATATGCAAGCTGCACTTTATTAAGGGGTGTAAACAAGGAGCGCTCGCCATTTTTTATCGCAACAACAACGGATATAAACTTTGAGACCATCATGAAAGATGTTGGTTTTGCTGTTTTAACGTTATTCCATCCAGTAAGCGTTGAATTTCCTTGCTTGGTTTTTCTTCTCATGGTTCTTTCCATGAGCCGCCACAGAAGGAGCGATAACACCAATACGAGTCCCAATGCTTCAATGCGGCTTGGTGTTTTGAGAAACAGATCGTTGACCACAAGTGGGTCTTTAAGGAATCCAAAGTTCTTTTCAATGCCATCCTGCTCCTTGTAGGTTTTTAAGATTTCCAGTGCGCTCTTTTTCTCTGTCGGCACATTGGTTAGAAGGACAAAGCATCCGGCTTTTTCCTGCAGTTTTTCAATAGCCTCTTTGTTTTCACTGACCTTGACCACCACCCCGTAAACCACATTCTTCACAGTGCGAGTTGCATTTTTGCACGGTCGTCCTCGACCATATACGGGATGTTCCTCAAAGACGAAGGACGCTTGATGTAAATCGCCTTTCTTTAAATCCTTTGCTGCCGCCTGAGCGTCTGGAAGACAAAAGAACTTTTTGCGACCTAACTCATCAACCGCTTTGCCAAGTCTGATCTTGTCTTTCTGAACGGCCTTTTCAATGCGCTTGCGCCGACGTCTGTCATGAGCATCGGAGTGTACGATCAACACACGATAATTTTTTTCGCAAAGGTCAATGGTTGTTTCCTGAATGCGGTAACTGGCACAGATATTCCTGCCCTTTACTACCCGGCTGGAGAGTTGACCGGCATCCTGCCAAGAACAAGTCTCAGCGACGGCTTTGCCGATTAATTCAGTGCAGGCGCCAAAGTTCTCCGGTAGTCGAGTGATAAACTGGATATCATCTTTTATGAGCAAAAGATTATCCTTTGTTGCTAAGGCGGAATCGGCAACATAGATGAATTCATGTTTCCCGGCTCCATACCGCGCCATGATCCGGGGAAGCTCCGTGATAATAGTGCCGTTGATCTTTTTGTCGGATGAGTTGCCATCAAGTATTCCGGCATGGAATGGAAGATTGCCCTCCACACAAAGAAGAGACAAGACGAACTGCTTGAGATCTGGCCGCTTATCCTTGCTATAGCCATGATTGATTTGCATGGGATCGTCAGCCCTGGGCTTATACTCACCCCAAACGCTCACAGAGGTAGTGTTGTTCGGATAAACGTCACGCCCTTTTTTACTTTTTTTGTCAGTGCCGAAACCACCGATTCGCGATCCAGGGTAATCCCGTACTGTTCATTAACCAGTCGGATAATTTCGGAGACATGTAGTGGTGAACCCGCAGCAGAGAGTACGTCTGTTATTATACCTATATGTGACTTACTCTTTGCTTGAGAAGGCTTCCTCTCATGCACACCCGGTTCAGCGCTTCTGACAAAGCTGCGAATAACTCCTATCTGCGCCTTCAACAGTTCTTCTTGAAGCTTAGCCCAATCATTGATTTCCATAACCACCTCCAGACATCCATATAGCACTCTGGAGTCTGTATGTCAAATACATATTGACATACAGGATGTTTTACCTATACTTCAAACGGTCTTTAAATGTGTTTTTATGTTAGACTCTGTGCTGGTTATAGTACTATATGTTTCAATAGCACCTAGGAGGTTAACCATGACCATGCGTCTGAAGTTCACACCTGAAGTCATCGCGATTTTCAACGACGAGAGGTATAGCCATCCGGTGCCGTTGGTACAGCGCCGGATGGAAGCATTGTGGCTGAAAAGCCACGATCTTCCCCATGCGCAGATTGCCAAACTGGCTGGAATTTGTGAAAATACCCTCCGAGATTATTTCAAACTTTATCTGGACGGAGGCGTCGATGCCTTGAAAACAGTCAAGGTCTATCGTCCTCAAAGTGAACTTTGCAACCATCTCACCTCCCTGAAAGCTCATTTTAGGGAGCATCCCCCAGCAACTATCAAAAAAGCGCAGTATGATATTGAAACCTTGACAGGCATTAAACGCAGTCCCACTCAAGTAGGTACTTTTTTAAAAAAAACTCTTGTTGAAAAGTCGCAAGATCGGGATGCTACCAGCCAAGGCAGATCCCGAAAAACAGTTGCAGTATCTTCAGGAGACTCTACAGCCGCGACTGGATGAGGCCAAAGCTGGTATCCGTGCGGTATTTTTTGTAGATGCTGCTCATTTTGTACTCGTCCCGTTCTTGGGTTTTTTGTGGTCGGCAACCAGGTTGTTCATCCGTGCCCCGGCAGGACGGCAGCGGTTCAATGTTCTAGGTGCGTTGAACGCCATCACCCATGAACTGATCAGCGTCACCAATACCACTTATATTACTGCACAGGAAGTCTGTGACCTCTTGCACCTCTTGGCGGCGCGGAAGTTGGGGATGCCCATTACACTCTTCTTGGATAATGCCCGCTATCAAAAATGTGCTTTGGTCATGAGTACGGCAGAACAACTACATATTGAACTATGTTTTTTGCCGACCTATTCACCCAATCTTAATCTGATTGAAAGGTTATGGCGCTTTGTCAAAAAGGAGTGTTTATACTCGGTATACTACCCCAGCTTCACTCCGTTTAAAAATGCCATCGCGAATTGCCTGGCTCAGACCCGGGATAAATCAGCACTTACGACATTACACTTACATTGAAATTCCAGATGTTCGATAAAACGCAGACAGTGCCCATGTGAAGTATAAAATGGAGATAACGTCAGGCAAGTACTCTCTGAAAAAAAACAGGTGCCGAAAATACACAGTAACGTCATTCAAAAAGTGCGAAATATAGGTCTATCCGGTTCACCTCAATCCCAATGTTCAAGAACCAGTCAAGCGGCTTCTCGGCAGCAGTACACTCAGCAACATCCATCTCATAGAACCGGTCGATTATCTGCCGTT
>JBAYZR010000424.1:0-2955 GCA_041672425.1 Pedobacter sp.
TAACTGCCGAAGACCCGGTAGAAATCGTTATTGACGGGATTTCCCAGTGTTCCATCAATGCAAAGATCGGGGTAACCTTTGAAGAAACACTGCGGCACATTGTCAGACAGGACCCGGATATAATTGTTCTTGGGGAGATAAGGGACCATTTTTCCGCTGAAACCGCAATCCAGGCCGCCTTGACAGGTCACAAGGTACTGACGACCTTCCATACCGAAGACAGTATCGGTGGTCTGATCCGCCTGATGAATATGGAGATTGAAGCCTTTTTGATCTCATCAACCGTAGTCTGTGTTGTAGCTCAACGCCTGTTGAGACGGATCTGCCCCGACTGTGCAGAATCGTATATACCTACTCCGCTTGATCTAACCCGGCTGAATGTAACCATCAACGATCTGGTAGGGGCTGAGTTCAAGCTTGGACGCGGCTGCAAATCCTGTCGCTTCAGCGGATATCGGGGGAGGGTCGGAGTTTTTGAACTGCTGGTAATGAACGAAATGGTAAAGAATGCAATCCTGAACAACAAAAGTTCTTACGAGATTCGCCGGATAAGTATCGAAACATCCGGCATGGTGACCCTGCTTGAGGACGGACTGGTCAAAGCGGCACGCGGGGAAATTTCCCTGCACGAGATCATTACTGACCTGCCACGCCTCGGTAAACCCCGACCGCTGGCAGAATTGCGGAGAGTGTTGGGAGTATCGCAATGACAACAACTGAAAAACCTCTTATTGAACTTATCAAGGAGCACCTGGAGAAGAACCTCCAGGATCTGCCGGTCTTTCACTCAGTAGCGGTAAAACTCCAGCAGATGCTCTCACGCCATGATTTTCATATAGATGAAGTAATCGAAACTATCAGTGAGGATCAGGCCCTGGCCAGCCAGGTACTCAAGGTGGCCAATTCATCTTACTACGCCGGCTTTTCCAAGATTGCCACCATCAAGGACGCTATTATTCGCCTCGGTGCGCAAGAAGTGGCCAATATGGTCATGATGGCATCCCAGTTCGAACTCTATCAGTCAGAGAATGAGATATTGAATCGAAATATGAAGGCTCTATGGACTCATTCCCTGGCCTGCGCGACTGGAGCAAAGTGGTTGTCAAAGAAATCCGGCTACGCCACTCTGGCTCCCGAGAGCTTCATGGGCGGTCTGCTACACGACATTGGTCAACTAGCTCTATTAAAAGTAATTGATGATATCCACCGAAACAGGGAAACCAACATTGCATTTTCCGAGACCTTAATCAATGAGGTGCTGGATCGAATGCACGCAGACGTAGGATTCCGTCTGCTTAAATCCTGGAGTCTACCTGAATCATACTGTTCTATCGCCTTAAATCACCACAAACCTGACTTTGACGGCAATGATATCCTATTGGTCATAGTCAGGCTTGCTGATCTGGCCTGCAAGAAGGTTGGCAAATCACTTCACCCGGACCCAACTTTGTCGATATACTCCGTGCCGGAAGCGCACTATCTCGGGGTGAAGGAAATTACCCTTGCTGAACTGGAGATCATTATTGAGGATTCCGGAGAAATAGAGCCCTAGCAAAATTCCGTTTTTACTTCTTTTACAGAGAAAAGCCGGATGCGCTCCTCCAGGTTGCAGAGGAAGATGCACATCGTGACAACTCTGGATTCGATGAATGAATTGCAATCTTTCCCATATTTTAGTATAGTGCCGAGACTTTTCGGTAAACCGTATTTTAAATCCATGGCAGGACAGCTGATATGAAAGAAATCCTCTCTGGCAATGAGGCCATTGCCCGTGGCGCATACGAGGCGGGCTGTATTGTTGCCTGCGCTTATCCAGGCACACCATCCACCGAGATCCTTGAAAATGCGATCCATTATAAGGAGATCAATTCATCCTGGGCCCCCAACGAGAAGGTTGCCCTGGAGGTCGGTATCGGCGCTTCCTTTGGTGGCGGGCGTGCTCTGGTAACCATGAAGCATGTCGGTGTCAATGTGGCTGCCGACCCGCTTTTTACGTTGTCCTATACCGGTGTTAACGGAGGTCTGGTGTTGGTCACGGCTGACGACCCCGAGATGCACTCTTCCCAGAACGAACAGGACAACCGTAACTACGCCAAGTTTGCCAAGGCGCCGATGCTGGAGCCTTCCGACTCCCAGGAGTGCAAGGAGTTCACCCGCCTGGCCTTTGAACTTTCCGAGCAATATGACACCCCGGTCATGCTGCGCACCACCACCCGTATCTCGCACAGCAAATCCATAGTTGAACTGGGTGAGCGGATCACTGGCTTGCCCGAACCCAAACTGGTGAAAAATGCCGCCAAACTGGTCATGTTACCCGGAAACGCCCGCGTCCGTCATCCCATGGTGGAGGAGCGGATTCTAAAACTCTCCGAGGTCGGCGCAACCATGGCGTTTAATCGGCTGGAGCTGCGTGACACCTCCATCGGCATCATCACCTCCGGCGTCTGCTATCAATATGTTCGAGAGGTGATGCCGACAGCATCCACTCTCAAGCTGGGAATGGTTTACCCTTTGCCACATACACTCATCCGCGAGTTTGCCGCCCAGGTCGACAGTTTGTACATTGTGGAAGAGTTGGATCCTTTTATCGAGGAGCAGGTCAAGGCCATGGGAGTTGCCGTGATCGGCAAGGAAATTTTATCGATCTGCGGAGAGTTGACCCCGGAGAGAATTCAGAAGGCATTTGCCGGTATTGGTGTTGCCGCTAAATCGCCTGAATCGAACCATGCGGATGACCCATCGGTGAAAATGCCGCCACGCCCCCCCAATATGTGTCCCGGGTGTCCCCACCGCGGAGTATTCTATACACTAAATCAACTCAAGGCATATGTCACCGGCGATATCGGTTGCTATACCCTCGGGTTTATGCCGCCGTTGTCAGCCATGGACACCTGCATTTGTATGGGTGCTTCCATTGGCATGGCCACTGGTGTGACAAAAGTCGTCTCCGCTGAG
>JBAYZR010000425.1:0-2946 GCA_041672425.1 Pedobacter sp.
CATCAAATGCTCGGTGCCGCCAACAGTGGAAATATCAAAGTTGATGCGAGCGCCCTTGAGGCGTTTGCACTTGGCCTCGACATAGCCATGTTCCAAAACAATATCGGCGCCCAGAGCCTGTAACCCCTTGAGGTGCAGGTTGATCGGCCGGGCTCCAATGGCGCAACCGCCCGGCAATGAGACCCGCGCTTTGCCGAATCGGGCCAAAAGCGGTCCCAATACCAGTACTGACGCACGCATGGTCTTGACCAGGTCGTAGGTGGCCTCATGGCTATTGATGCCGGCTGTATCGATCTTCACAACATTGCCGGTCCCCTCTACCCGTGCCCCGAGAGATTCCAGCACCTTGATGGTTGTGTTGATATCACGCAGGAAAGGCACATTGCTGATCTGGTTCATACCCGGCGCAAGAATGGTGGCGACAAAGATTGGCAAGGCGGCATTTTTAGAGCCGCTGACCGTTACCTCACCCTTTAGTTTTTTTTCGCCTTTAATAATAAGCTTGTCCAAAAAATCACCTCTTTAGGGAGTCAGAACAAACAAATATACCGTTTTACATCACGTCTTCAGGCCGGATTTGCCGTACCTTCAATCACAAAATCCTCGACGTAGCACTGCTACGCCTGCGGTTTTGCTCAATCAGGAACGACAAATCCGACCCAAATCCGTGCGTAAAACTTGGTATATCAGTTTATTCTGACTCCCTTACTTCTTTATCCCGGCAAACAGGATACGTTTGTTAACGAACGAATTTTCTGCCAAAAAAACCGCAAAAACAATTTCCAACTTGCTAAATGCCGCCATATTACTTTATGGGTAGACTCTTGTCCAAAGAAATATAAGGAGAATTTGTCATGCACGGACGCATTTTTCGCGCGTTTCCAATCGGCCCATTTACAATCATCCCGGAAGGGGAAACAGCCACTACCGGCATCCCTGTCTTTCTTGGCAGAAAGGGAGCATTCGGCTCGGGGGAGCATGAGACAACCATTGCATGTCTGGAGGAGCTTTCAATGGTTGACGGGATCTCAGGCTCTACCGTCCTCGACCTCGGGAGCGGCACCGGCATCCTCGCCATTGCCGCAGCCAGGCTGGGCGCCATATGCACCGTCGCACTCGACAACGATTTGCAAGCGGCAATCTCCTGCTCAGAAAACATAATCCTGAACGCCTTGGAGAAGCAGGTCATCACCATCTGCGGTGAGCTCGCCTGTCTTGCCGCCAACGCCTTTGACCTCGTACTCGCCAATAGCTACGCCGATCTCCTCCTGACTCTTGCCGCCGACATGGTCAGCATCACCCGCCCTGGAGGTACCCTCATTCTCTCCGGTATCCCTATTCAGGACAAGTTCGACGTACAGCTGGCATTCCAGCGCCAAGGCTGCATCCTCAGGGACAGCCGAATCGGCGAGGAGTATGTTACGTTCATCCTGCGATCTCCTGTTTATAAGGACTAACGTACCATGGGCACACTCAAGGTCATCACCAGCCATTCACTCACCCGTCTGGCCGCCTGCATGGCGGACGATCTGGCGCGCACCCCTTCATCCCTGCTGGAACGCGAAACCGTAGTGGTGCTCAACAACGGTATGGCCCGCTGGATCTCCATGGAGCTGGCAACCTTGCAGGGTGTCTGCGCTGGTCTCGATTTCCGCTTTCCCAACGAGGTCATCGACAACTGTTTTCGAGCAGTGCTTCCTGCTCTACCCTCCAACTCGCCTTTTACACGGGACGCCATGACCTGGCGCATAGCTGCCCGGCTGCCCGGCCTGCTGAATCACCCCGCCTTCGAGCAGGTCGTCGGCTATCTGGGCAAGTGCACGGATGACCGCCGTCTGCTCCAGATCTCCCGCGCCCTGGCAGACCTGTTCGACCAGTACATAATCTTCCGCCCTGAGATGATTCTTGCGTGGGACAATGGCAAGGACGATGGCTGGCAGTCCGTTCTGTGGCGGGAAGTCGCATCTGACACAGTTGGCCAGCACCGGGCGGCGCTGCTCAATACATTTCGAGAGCGAATCAAATCCGGTGCGGTTTCCGACGGAACCCTGCCCCGTCGCATCAGCCTGTTTGGGATCTCCTACCTGCCCCCCTTTCATCTACAGGCATTCTCGCTCCTGGCACAGTTCACCAATATCGCCTTTTATCTGCAAAACCCCTGCGGCGCCTACTGGGGCGACATCGTTTCCCGGCAGCGCCTGGCTGAACTGGTTCTGCGGGATTCAATGGACGCGGATGAATATTACGATACCGGAAACCCACTGCTCTCCTCTCTGGGAACCATGGGGCAGGAATTTCACGACATGCTGCTGGAATTCGGGTTCGACGCCATTGACCTGGACCAGGTGGACGAACAGCCCCCTACCTCCCTGCTGGAGGCTATCCAGCACGACATCCGCCAACTGCGTGACAGCGGTGGCCGGGACGAAAAACATGTCTGCTCGCACACGGACCGTTCCCTGCAGGTGAACTCCTGTCATGGTCCCTTGCGAGAGATGGAGGTACTCTACGACAATCTGTTGGCAATGTTCGATGATAGCAAAACTCTGGAACCACGCCAGATCGTGGTCATGATCCCGGATATTGAGGCCTATGCCCCTTACATCGCCGCTGTCTTCGGCGCCCGCTCCGGCGGCAGACCCGCCATCCCCTTCACAATTGCGGACCGTAGCCAACGCCAGGAAAACCGGGCAATTGAGACATTTTTCCGCATTCTGGGGCTCCCGGCGACCCGCTTCGGCGTCAACCAGATCCTGGAACTGTTCGAATTCCCACACGTCCTGGCACGTTTCGGCATCACGTCCGGCGAGCTGGAAACCATCCGGGAATGGCTGCGCGCCTCCGGGGTTCGCTGGGGTTTTGATGCAGAGCAGCGGGGCGCGCTCGGCTTCCCACTCTATGATGATTTCAGCTGGCAGGCCGCTCTGACCCTTCTCTTTCTGGGCT
>JBAYZR010000426.1:0-2944 GCA_041672425.1 Pedobacter sp.
ACTTCCACCAGGACGGGTTGGGGAGCGTGGTGGCGCTGAGCAACGCCACCGGTGGGACTGATGGCACGCAGCGCTTTGACGTCTGGGGGAATAAGCTGGCAAGTACCGGCACGATTCCGGTTTACGGCTATACAGGACGTGAGCCGGATGAAACTGGGCTGGTTTATTACCGGGCCAGGTATTATGATCCGGCAATTGGGAGGTTTACGCAGAGAGACCCGATTGGTCTCAAGGGTGGGATTAACCAGTATGCGTATGTGAATGGGAATCCGGTGAATTTTGTTGATCCGACTGGGTTGATTTTCAAGGGGTATAATCAAAATGAACTGACCTCACAGATCTCCTATGTTGATGAGGCGCTAAAAGGGTCGGATGCTGGAACGCAGAGTTTGACGAATATGAGTGGCGGGTTACCTGATCCAAGTAGCTTCAGTAACAATCAGGAGCAAAGAGTTATATTAGCAGATTGGATATATGAGCAGTCTACAGGTAATCTTTCTTATCAGCCTCAACCCGGCGCGCCTCTAGTATTGGTAGATACTGGGTATGCTGGACACAATGATGGTTTAAATGATCCGGATTACCAAAACGTTCCTGGTACCGGACCAACTTCTAACGGAGGTCCAATTCCACAGGGCACTTACACCATTGAGCCACAGCAAGACAATGTAACAGGCAGAGGCACAACCTTGCCAGACTCCATGAGATTGACACCAGACCCCAGTAATAATATGTTTGGTCGCGCTGGATTTCTTATTCATGGGGGTAATATGACAAATCAAGTATCTTCACAAGGATGTATCGTTTTGCCACTTGGTGCACGAAACAGTATTGGCGATAATAATGATCCTAAAAACGGCAGTTGAATTGTAAAAAATGGTGTAAGCTAGCGACAGTAGTGGATATTAGTTGCCAGGAGGGCTCACCAAATGGGTGAACAAGATATTCAGGCTGTTGGACGATCATCTCGGGTTGCCGTTGACACTTTTGCCGGGCGTATCCATGTTGAATGGGATCCCGACGCAGCGGTTACACCGATGGGGCAACTTCCCTTCTTTATTGAGTTTCTGAAAGTCAGCGGCCTTTATGACAACCTTGTTGCTGAATGCCCGCTTAGCTATACCAGTCCGAACGCTCCGAAAGTTCGGGATGTACTCGGAACGCTTTTATTGTCAATTCTCTCTGGTCACAAGCGTTACGCTCATATAACCACCATTCGTAGCGACCGTGTGAACCCTGAGCTTTTGGGGATGAAAAATATTGCGAGTGAAGATTCTATTCGCCGTGCTCTGGCCTCTTTGGATGGCGCCGAAGCGATTGCTTGGGCCGACAAACATCTGGCCAACAGCACTCGTCCGGTACTCCATCTTGCGCCGTGGATTTTGGATACCGACAACACCGTCAAATGCCTGTACGGAAAACAGGAAGGTGCTGTTGTGAGTTACAATCCCAAGAAGCCTGGCCGACCATCTCACTCATATCACAGCTATTTCATGGGCAATACCCGAATGGCTCTTGGTGTAGAAGTAGAGGCCGGAGACCGGCACAGCGGCAAGCATGTAGCAGTTGGTCTATGGAAGCTTCTTGACAGTATGCCGAAGGAACTCTGGCCAGACTTTATACGTGGCGACTCTGCCTTTGGTTCTGAAGGTTTCATGCATGGAGCAGAAGAGCGCAATCTCCACTACCTATCAAAATTACGCCTGACCGCAAATGTCAAAAAGCTTATCAGCCGACTGATTGCAAAAGGCGAATGGTTTGATGCCGGCCAAGGATTCAGGGGGTGTGAAAGCACCCTCAGCCTCACCGGGTGGAGCCGCAGTCGCCGGGTTGTTGTTCTCAAACGGCCCATAAAGGAGGAGATTCTTGTAAGCAACAAGCAACTGGAACTGGCCTTTATAGAAACCGAGGATGGAATCAGAAAGTACGAATATCAGGTTCTGGTTACTTCTCTTGACTATGAAATTCTTACAATAGCCCAGCACTACCGGGACAGGGGTGACTGCGAGAACTGTTTCGACGAGCTGAAAAACCAGTGGGGCTGGGGCGGCTACATCACGCAGGATCTGCAACGATGCCGGATCATCAGCCGACTGGTGGCGTTGGTCTACAACTGGTGGTCACTCTTCGTTCGCCTGGCAAATCCGGACATACACCAGGAAGCAATTACCAGCAGGCCACTAATGCTTCACTCGGTCGGTAGACAGACCACTCACGCTGGCCAGACGATTGTAACCATCACCAGTACCCATGCAAAAGCATCAGTCGTACAGACTGCAATGCGTGAACTGACAACCTTTTTCAAAGAGCTTGCAATCACTGCGGAGCAGTTGCAGTTGCAGGTGGAGGGACGAATCAAAATTATTGCCCGAAGAGCTTTCAGGAAATTACTTGCTTTACCACCACTGCTGCCGAACCTGAAATTACTCCCGGCAACGGGGTGAAATCAGCCAACTGCCGTTTTTAGGATGATAGGATATTGAGGGTGGTGCCATGATAAATCCTATATTTCGCACTTTAATTTGAACGAATAGCGGTATTTTCCAGACATCCCCAATGCTATCCGGAACGGATACAGCCTGGCATTAGGCCCACCTCTGTAAAAATGTTTTGATGAACTCCCAAGGCATGAAGATACGCAAGTTGTACTTTGTTAAGCGGATTAAACAGGAAGCGCATGCCTTTTTGTACGCCAATAACAACGGATGAGAACTTTGACACCATCATGAAAGATGTTGGTTTTGCAGTTTTACCGTTATTCCAGCCAGTAAGCGTTGAGCTTTCTTCTGCGGTTTTGCTTCTCATGGCTCTTTCCATAAGTCGCCACAGAAGGAGTGAGATCACCAATACAAGTCCCAATGCCTCAATGCGGCTTGGTGTTTTGAGAAACGTATCGTTGACGACAAGAGGGTCTTTAAGAAAACCGAAGTTCTTCTCGATGCCA
>JBAYZR010000427.1:0-2944 GCA_041672425.1 Pedobacter sp.
ACACCTCGCTCTCCGACAAATGGGCAGCGCCTTTCAAACTGGATGATGAGACCGGCTCGATCGAGATCACGGCCACTGACGAAAGCGGTAAAATCAACCTTAACGGATTGGTGCCGACCAACTCCAATGTTCCCGAACCAATTACCCTGGCAGTTTTGACGCGACTGGGGGAGCGACTACAGATTCCGGTAGAGTGCTGGAGTGCCTTGGCAGACTGGCTGGACAGTGATGACCTTCCCCTTACAGGTGGTGGAGCGGAGACGAGTTACTACAAGTCCATGAAGCCGCCCTACAGCGCCCCTAACGCCAAGCTGACGACCCTGGCGGAGTTGTCGCTGGTCAAGGGCTTCACGCCGGAGATCATCGCCAGCTTGAGGCCGTTTGTGACGATATATGGGCCTGAGGGAGGTGTTTCACAGGTTAACATCAATACCGCCCCTAAGGAGGTTCTGGCCGCCCTGGATGACCGTATCGACGACCGCATGGCCGAGCGGATTCTCGAAGAACGCCGGTTGAAGCCGTTCACGACGCTTGGAGAGTTGTCGAGGGTGGATAGTCTAATCAGTTTTTCGTTGGCGGGGAGGGCAAGCGTCAAAGGTAATGTTTTTAGAATCACCTCCGTGGCGCGGGTCAAGGATACGGCCAGAACGGTGGAGACGGTGGTGCGTCTGACCGGTGGATCACCGGAATATCTGTCGTGGCAGGAATATTAATCAAGTGCATCCTGTTAGGCAAACGGCAAGATATATTTGTTCCGTTTTTTGTTTTCGTAGGTTGGTGGTGAACGGCCTTTTTGTGAACCCCAACGTTGCAATGTTGGGGTTCACGATGAACCTGTTCACCCCAACCTACAGGTGTATTATTTTTTGCCGTTTGCCTTAAAGGAACGCTATGGAATATCTGATAATCCAGGTTGAAGAACAACGGGTGACTGCTGCCAGGTTCGGAGTCTCAAGGCGGGCGGCCACCCTTGCAGGGGCGGCTTCGTTCGCGCTGGGCGGAGAGCAGGATCTCTCTTCCGTTGCTGTCCGGATTGCAGAAGGAATCAATGGGGCGCCAAGGATCGTGCTCTGTCTGGCGCCGACGCTGTTTGCCAATCGACCCATGAAACTGCCGCTTACGGATCTGCGTAAGGTGCGCGAGGTTCTCCCTGCCCAGCTACAGGGGGAGATGGCCCTGCCTGTTGAGGAGGCGGTTTTCGATCTGTTGCCTGCGGCAGGCGGCAAAATTCTGGCTCTATGGGCAAAGCGGGCAGACATTGCTCATGCCATCGGTATATTCAAAACAGCGGGTCTCGAACCCCATGTCGTCAGCGCCGTCCCGTTTGCCTGGAGCTTTCTCCCTGGTTTGGGAAGTGACTGTGTTGTGTGCGATGGAAGAGCCATGGCGGTCATTGAGGAGGGGCGGCTATCATTTGTCCGTGCCATCAGCGGCGCCGAGCCGGGCAAACAGCTTGGTTCCACCCTCTCGGCCCTTGAGTTGTCTGGAATGAAGGTTCCAGCACGGCTGCTCGTCTTCGGGGAACAGGCCGGGGTGTTAGCGGCTGCGGGGGGGCTTACCCTTGCAGCGGAACTGCTGGAGATGCCAAATGAACAGGCGCTTCTGTTCAGAAACAATGATACCTTTCAGCAACTGGCCGGGCTGTTTGCAGTTGCGCGAGCCAGCCATGCCGCTGCGCTGCCTGATTTCCGCCGTGGCGGACTGGCCTGGACGGTCGGCGATGCGAAGCTCCGAAGGAAGATGCTACTGACAGCCACCCTGGTTCTGGTGATTGTGCTGCTGCTGTTTGTCTCCAAAGGCCTGCAGTATCGTGCCGCACGGGCCGATCTGACCTCGCTGAATGCCTCCATTGCCACCATCTACAGGGAGATCTTCCCCACAAGGGCCAAGGCGGTGGACGAGCTTGCTGAAATCAAGGGGGAGATCAGGAAGCTGGCGGGGGTGGAGAGCTCCAGCGCTGTCATGGATCTGCTCAAGCAATTGGCCGAGGTTAAGGGGACCGGCGTCAACGGTCTCTACGAGGCCGAACTGGATGGGCTTGCCCTGCGGGTTAAGGGCGATGCCCGTTCGGCCCAGGCGGTCAATGAGTTCAAGGCTAGTCTTACTCCCTTGCTGGCGACCATTGAACTGGGAGAGGTCAAGAGCCGACCCGATGGCATGGTGACCTTTACGCTGACCGGCGCCCTCAAGGAGGTTAAGAAATGAGACTCCTTACGGATGCCCTTGATATCTGGCGAGGTCTGGATAACCGGATTCGTCTGCGGGTTGGGTACGCTCTTATTGCGCTATTGGTGGTTATCATGGCCTGGTCGGCCCTGATTGCAAAGATTGATGATCTGGAGCGCAAGCGCACGGCCCGAGAGAATGTGCTCAAGGAGCTTTTGCCGCTCAAGATGGCTTATCGCAAGGCTAGGCAGTCAGCCTCCCTGTTGACTGGCCGGATGGCATCGCTACGCGCCGACGACTCTCCGGCCAAGCTCATCGAAGAGATTGGCATCAAAGGCAGGGGGGTAAAGATCGTAGCGCTCAAGGGTGAGGAGCGCAACGGCATCGTTGAGGATGTTGCAGATGTGCGCATTGATGGGTTGTCGGCCAACGAGGCAATCAATCTGCTCTACCGGCTGGAAAAGGGGAGCCGCCCGATGGCGCTGAAGAAGGCCAACCTGCGGGTACGGTTTGACGATCCCACCCGATTGGATCTGGCCCTGATAGTGGCTTTGCTGAAGCCGCCCCCTGGGACAGCCAGATGATTAATCAACAGCGCCTGCTGCGGGGCGTTGGCCTGCCTGTAGCCGGATTATCCCTTTTTATTGTCTGTTTCTATCTGTTTATCCCAATGGGCCGGGTAAACACGGTTATCAACCAGATTCTGGCAGCCCAGGGCTTGACCCTGTCGCCTGGCGCCCGCAAGACCATCCTTCCTGGTTTAGTCTGAAAAATCCGC
>JBAYZR010000428.1:0-2914 GCA_041672425.1 Pedobacter sp.
CCGCGCTGCCACTTATGGGGATGCGATCTTTCGACAAAAAGAGTGATCTGGCGGTGCGCAAAAGCGATGTGAGCATTGCCAAGAATTATCTGACTGAGGATGAAATAAAGCTGCTGGGACTGCTGGTTGAACAGTACCTGGTCTTTGCAGAAACCATGGCGCTACAGCGAAACCCCATGTACATGAATGACTGGATTGCCCGGTTGGACGCAATAATTCAGCTTAATGGCCGCGATTTGTTCACCCATGCCGGTAAGATCAGCCACCAGATGGCGCTGGAAAAATCGGCACTTGAGTTAGACAAATATCATGAAGTGCAGCGGCAGATTCAGCATGATGGAAGCATGAAGGAACTGGAACAGGACATAATGCAACTACAAAAACCGGCAAGCAGACAAATCAAGGATGGTGCCAGGAAACAACGGTAGAAAAAAATCGAACGGTCAATTCTGGATATGCTGATATTTTTTCGGTTGGCCTATGCTGCCACCCATACAAGAGCCTGGCCAGAGAGGTTTTTACGCCTTTCGAAAGAATAGCATCACACAGGTTGCTGATTGACATCAAGAATTTGATATCATCAACGCAATCAATATGGCATATCAATATGGCATTGACACGATCTAATATCATTGCTACTGTCCGGCCACATTTATGATGCAACCTTCTGCAAAATAAGACTGTTTTCATGCCTTGGAGGTGACCCCACCTTGAAATATATTATATATATTTTCACCATATCGTTTTTCTTCGCGCTGCTGGCCACTTATCTGAACACATCCAGACAACCTTCTGAAAAAGACATTGTTCTTACCATCAACAAAAGACACATTACGCGCGATGAGTTTAATAAGCGTTTTGCAAATCTGTATCAATCCGACAGGCAGGGTTTTATCAATTCCCTGATCACAAAGGAACTGATGATACAGGAGGCTCAAAAGGAAGGAATTGATAAAACCGAAGCATTTCGTTATTCCATACAGGAATACTATGAACAATCGCTGGTCAAGCAGATTATGGATAAAAAAATCAGTGGGTTGAAGGTCTCAGTGAACGATGAAGAGATTGGCAGGCACCTGGCTTTCCAGAACAGTACGGTGCATCTCACTATTTTCAGGGCTGAGAATGAAGCTAACGCCAAAAAAAGGCAATTCAAGGAGCAAGTGGTAAGTGTAGCCGCTGCCAAAGACCTCTCCAGCGATATCAATGATAGACTGGAGAACCTGAAATCAGGCGAGCTTACATCCCCGCTTTGCTCCGATACCGGTTGTGATGTTATCCGCTTGGATTCAATCGTGTTCCACCCCACCCCTGAACCGACTGTTGCAGCGCGGAAGGAATTGCGCATGGTCCTTGTGGAACGCAAGAAGCAGAAAGCTCTGGATGCCTGGATTGCCGGCCTGAGGGCAAAATCGGGTGTTTCAGTGATGATTAAATAGTGTCCATCCGAAAACTCCGGATGGACACTAAATAATAGGGACGGTGCAGATATATGGCCAGAACATGGAAAAGAAGGAATTACTTTGTCAAGCCGGAGGTTCAGGGGAAATTTATATTCAAGATTTTCCTGGCGGCGCTGTTTTATTGCATATTGTATGCGGTTCTGCTGGCCAACCTGTCTTCTGATTCCATGACCATCACCTATGAAAACAGCAAACTTCAGTTGGGAAGGACGCCTATTATCCTGTTTAAGGAAATGCTCAAGGCCCAGTGGCAGTTTATCGTGTCCGGAGGACTGGGAATCGTTATTTTCGGGCTGTTTATTTCTCACCGTTATGCAGGTCCGCTATATAAGTTTGAAAAAAGTCTTAACTCAATGATCAAGGGAGACCACTCCTTCACTATTCAGTTGCGGCCACACGACAAGGGGCAAGAGTTGGCAGTTCTGATCAACCAGTTAAACAGCAAGCTTTCCGACGATATCCAGGAAATGAGCGTAACTGCTGAAACCTTGTCAAATAATCTTTCGAATCTTGCCACTTCCAGCAAGGAGGCTACGCAAAGCAACATTGAAATTGCCGCTTCACTTGCGAACCGGCTGAAAGATATTCTGCACAAATACAAAATCAGGGCATAATCCATTAGCACTTTGCGTAACGTCATACCCTGTGCCATCTTCATAGCACTGTTTATAATCATCACAGTGCCGACACCCTCTCCATGTCTTGAGCTTTCTTCGCGGTATGCAACCATACACTTTGAAAAAGAGGAACTTCTCAGGGAATTCAATAAAGAGATACTTATGGGAAACCTCTCCCATATCATGCGTTACAAAAAGAGCATCACCTGGCAGGATGAGGTCAAGAACAAGATAGATGTGATTGTTGAGCGAGTCGTAGTCGTACTGGATATGCGGCCCAGTGCAATACGCTTCAAGCTTGTCCTTTTGCCCACTGATACTGAGGTGCAGAAGGTTTACAAAGAAAAATACAACAAGAATGTAGATTATATCGCCTTCTATGCCCCCAAGGAAAAGACCATTTATGTTTCGGTCAGTGATATCAGGATTGGAGTGTTCGCCCATGAATTGGGGCACCTGATAATTGACCTGTACTATAACGTCTCAACACCCATCAGGATTCAAGAAGTCCTGGCACAGTTTGTGGAAACCCATCTGATGGACTGATTGCCTCGTGGGGGCGGTAGATTGATATTTGATTAATTGAGAGCTATGTTTCATCTGTCATCAACGGATAGCTGCAAATAATTATATTAAATTAATAAATTAATTGACTAATTTAATTATTTGCTTCTATAATTTATGCGCTGAAAATTTCTCTAATGATATTTATCTGCATGATGTCCGAAAATAAATAATGATCCATTCGTAAAAAGTCAAAACAGCATAACCATCTAATATATTTACAAATATCTCAAATATTAACTTGCAATAAATTCGGTTTTGTGGTAGCAA
>JBAYZR010000429.1:0-2892 GCA_041672425.1 Pedobacter sp.
CCAGTTCTCCAAGCGTTAAACACTGGATTACACAACTTGCTTATTTAAAGGGGAAATCCACTGTGGTTTCCCCTTTTTTGGTTTGGAGCTATCCAGAATTATGAGGAGGTCTTTCATGTTGAATATTGCCATTGTCGGAGCCAGCGGCTATACCGGGCTGGAATTGATCCGTATTCTACACGGTCACCCGGAAGTTGCGGTGACCTGTCTGACCTCGGAGCAGAGCGCCGGGAAGCGCATTTCGGATCTGTTCCCTAACCTCCGGGGACGCTGCGATCTGGTACTGGAAAACCTTGAGCCGGTACGGGTGGCGGAAAAGGCCAATATCATATTCACCGCCTTGCCGCACAAGGCAGCCATGGAGGTGGCGCCCACCTTCCTGAAGCTGGGCAAGCAGGTCATCGACCTGTCGGCTGATTACCGTCTGTCCGACGCGGAGGTTTACGGGGCCTGGTACGAACCGCACCTCAACCCTGCTAACCTGAAGAAGGCGGTTTATGGATTGCCGGAGATCAGGAGACTCAAGATCAAGGGCGCCAGGTTAGTGGCAAATCCCGGTTGCTATCCGACCAGCATCATCCTGGCCCTGGCGCCGCTTCTGAAAAAAGGGCTGATTGATCCCCACAGCATCATAGCTGATTCCGCCTCGGGTGTCACTGGCGCCGGGCGCTCGGCCAAGGTGGACTCGCTGTACTGCGAGGTGAACGAGGGTTATAAGGCCTATGGTGTGGGTGGTGTCCATCGGCATATACCGGAGATCGAGCAGGAGTTGTCGTTACTAGCGGGCGAACAGTTGAAAATAACCTTTACGCCACACCTGGTTCCCATGGACCGCGGGATCCTTTCCACCGTATATGCTGCGCCGCACAAGGAGGTAACTACTGAGAAACTGGTCAAACTGTACGAAGACTTTTACGACGGAGAGCCCTTTGTGCGCGTATTGCCCCAAGGGAACCTGCCCTCAACAGCTTTTGTGCGTGGCTCGAACTTCTGCGATATTGCCCCGGTAGTTGATACACGTACCGGCAGGATCATCATTGTGTCGGCTATTGATAATCTGGTCAAGGGCGCTTCAGGGCAAGCTGTGCAGAATATGAATATTGTCTGCGGGTTGCCGGAGACCATGGGACTGGAAGGACTGGCGCTGTTTCCGTAATGTTACTGGTTTTCGTCGTCCCTATGCACAGCCTCATACCTCTTGTGAACGGCCTTCTCCAACCTGCGGCGACGCGGCCAGGTAAGTAAAAAACCGACTGGTCCCGAAAGCACATAGAAGAGCATAACACTAAAGGTCATCACCACCGGTTCGGCGGCAACGATGATCAGCAGCACTACGGCCAGCAACAGAAAGCCGAATGGCTGACGTTTAATCAAGGCGGGATCTTTGAAGGAATAATAGCGAAAATTGGAAACCATCAGGAAGGCAAGCAGGTAGATCAGCGTAGTAATGGATAACCGCTTGAACATATATGGATTTTGAATAAACTCCTGGGGTAGCTGGTTGAAATGGTGAAACAACAGCACGGTGGCAGCAACCATGCTGGCGGCAGCTGGAATGGGAAGACCAACGAAACGTTTGCTTTCCACGGTATTGACCTGCACATTGAAACGCGCCAGACGCAAAGCGCCGCAGGCGACAAACAGGAAGGCGGCGAGCCAGCCTACCCGGCCAAAAGGCCTCAGAGCCCAAGCGTAGACCATCAACGCCGGCGTCACGCCGAAAGCGACCAAATCGGCCAGGGAATCGTATTCCACGCCGAACTTGCTGGTAGTGCCGGTCATGCGGGCAACCTTACCATCCAGGCCGTCACACACGGCAGAAACAAAGATCCAGATGGCCGCAGTATTGTAATTGCCGTTAAGTGTCGAGACGAGACTGTAGAAACCGGCAAACAGGCTCCCGGTTGTCACCAGATTGGGGAGGATATAGATGCCCCGCTTGATGCTTTCCGTCTTTTCGGCGACCTCTTCCTGTATTTCAGAGTTCATGCGCATATTTCCTGTTCAGCGGATACGTCCCAAGATCGTTTCACCGGCCACAGCTTTATCACCAAGTTTAACCAACGGCGTGACATCGGTCGGAAGGTAGACATCCAGCCGTGAGCCAAAACGGATCAGGCCGTAGCGTTCAGCACGGGTCAAACGGTCGCCTATCCTCGGGTAACTGACAATCCGGCGAGCAATAAGACCGGCAATCTGCACAACGGCTATTCTCACACCACCATCCAACTCAAGAACAATGCCATTGCGCTCATTTTCACACGAAGCGCGACCATCACGCGCATCGAAGAATTTACCTCGATTATAAAAAATATCCCTCACCACACCATTACAAGGAGCACGGTTTACATGTACGTTAAAAACCGACATGAAGATGCTGATCTTAAGCGCTTCACATCCAAGAGGAGTCTCAGGCGCCTGTTCAACCACGATCACCGTTCCGTCAGCGGGTGAAACCACGGCTTGTTCGTCGGACGGAGGTGTACGTTCAGGATTACGAAAAAAATAGAGAATAAAGATGGTTAGTACGAAAGATACAGCAGCGGGAATCGCCAGTACGACAGAAAAGAGTTTCCAGGCAGAGAGAGCCAGGAGCAGCGTCAGTCCGGCGGAATAGGCGATGAAAGGATATCCTTCCCTGGCAAACGGTGTAGAGTTATTCATGGAACCTGCCTATCCCTGATAAACAGGATAATTTCTACAGTACCAAGCGCGCAAACACCCCTCTCCCAAGGGGAAAGGGGTGTTAAATCTTGCATTAATTTCGTTAGTTTTTGCTCTTGTCAACGATCTTTGACTTGCTGATCCATGTCATCATGGAGCGAAGTTTTTCGCCGGTCGTTTCAATCAGGTGTTCGGAGCCGATACGACGAAGTGCATTGAAAGAGGGCT
>JBAYZR010000430.1:0-2887 GCA_041672425.1 Pedobacter sp.
GAATACGTATCCATCACTGACGATGAAGCGCTGGAAGGCTTCCGTATGTTGACGCTGGAAGAAGGCATCATACCGGCCCTGGAATCATCCCACGCCATCGCCTACGTCCTGAAGCTGGCGCCGACCCTGCCCAAGGATCAGAGTATTGTTGTTTGCCTGTCGGGACGAGGTGACAAGGATATGCATACTGTGGCGGATGCCATGGGGGTTAAATTCTGAATCCCTTAAGCCTTGTTTAATCCTTTTCAATATTGCTAAAGCCGGAGATTTCCGGCTTTTTTTTATTGACCTGATAAAATGACTCCTATAGAATCAAAACCTGTTTTATTTTATCCATATTGGAGGTTACTCATGCATCTAGTCGATCAGATCAAGGAGAAGGCCAGAAAGAATTTACAAACAGTCGTACTACCGGAAAGTTATGATGAACGGATGCTGTTCGCTGCCGAGAAGATCGTAAAGGAAGGGTTGGCAAGGATCGTCATCCTGGGCGATCCGGCCAAGATCCAGGCTGAAGCGGTCTCCAAGGGCATTAACCTGACAGGTGTGGAACTGCTTGACCCGTCAGCTTCACCCAAGTTGGAACAGTACGTGGCCGATCTGGTCGAGCTGCGCAAGAGTAAGGGGCTGACCCCGGACGAAGCCAAAAAACTTTTGATAGCTGATGACAACCTCTATTATGCCGGCATGATGGTACGTAACGGCGATGCAGGCGGAGAAGTGGCCGGCGCCACCGGCACCACCGGCAATGTCCTCAAGGCCGCCTTCCAGACCGTTGGTCCGGCCAAGGGGATCAAGACCGTCTCGTCCTTTTTTCTAATGGTTACCAAGACCCCCAGCTTCGGCGAAAACGGCATCATCCTGTTTGCCGACTGCGCCGTGAACCCCAACCCGGATGCCCAGGCCCTGGCCGAGATCGCGGTTGCAACTGCCGGCAATTGCAAGGCCTTCCTGGACGTAGACGCTCGTGTGGCGCTACTATCCTTTTCCACCAAGGGAAGCGCCAGCCATGACGACTGCGACAAGGTTCTCAAGGCGCTGGAGATAGCAAAACAGATCAAACCCGACATGCAGATCGATGGAGAACTACAGGCGGACGCAGCCCTGCTACCCAAGGTCGGCGAGAAAAAGGCCCCTGGCAGCACCGTGGCCGGCAAGGCCAACGTCCTGATCTTCCCCGACCTGGACGCAGGCAACATAGCCTACAAATTGGTGGAGCGTGTAGCAGGCGCCGAAGCGGTCGGCCCGATCATCCAGGGCCTTGCCAAACCGGTCAACGATCTCTCCAGAGGCTGCTCGGTAGACGATATCGTTAATGTCACCGCTATCACGGCGGTCCAGGCGGCACAGGGTTAGAAGAGCCGCATCACACATCTCGTTTGCAGACAACAAAGGCGCATCCCCTGCGGGACGCGCCTTTGTTTGTATATGTTCACAACCTGCTGCTCTCTCACAAATCAGAAATCCAGCGGACTCTTTGGCTCTTTAACCGTTCTGACCGGTACGCAATGGGTGTAGATCATGGTTGTCTTCAGGCTGGCGTGCCCGAGCAGAGTCTGAATAGTGCGGATGTCGTATCCAGCCTGCAACAGATGGGTCGCAAAGGAGTGGCGGAAGGTGTGGGCGGTGACCTTTTTCGGGATCTTTGCTTTGCGGACAGCGTGATAAAGTGCGCCTTGGAGTTGTGATTCATGAAGATGATAGCGCCGTTGCTCTCCGGTTTCTTCCACTGTAGTTAGCGACTTTTGAGGGAAAACCCACTGGTGCATGAACTCCTTCGGTGCATTGGGATATTTCTTTTCAACTGCGTCATCCAGAAATACCCCGTCGTATCCTGCTGCAATATCCTGATCATGCAATTTCGCCACCCTGTCTATCTGCGCCTTCAATTCCTGTGTGATCGTTTCCGGAATCGGCACAGTCCGATCTTTTTTCCCCTTGCCATGTACTAACAGTTTACCATCATCAAAATTGAAATCTCCCACTCGAATTTGCAGACCTTCAAATAACCGCAATCCGCAGCCGAACAGGAGATTGACAAAGAGGTTGTATGGATAGTAGAGCTGTTTCAAAATAGCATTGATCTCCTGCATGGAGAGTACCATTGGAATATAGAGCGACTTCTTAGCCCTCGGTACATCGCGCAGTTCGCCGAATTCCCGTTTCAAAGCATAGCGGAAGAGAAACAGAAGTGCGTTAAAGGCCTGATTCTGGGTTGATGCCGCTACTTTGCACTTCACCGCCAGATAGGTCAGATATTCTTTGACATCAGCTGTTGACAACTCCTGTGGCGGCTTATTTTTCAAGAATCTTTGAAACTGTCGCGACCAGTGAGCGTAGGTTTTGAGAGTATTGCGAGAATAATGGCGTACTTTTATCTCCCCTGCCAGAACAATCAGCAAGGCATCCCATTCAGGTGAATCGGACTTCTCTTCATAACCGGCGACGGAATATTGCGATTGGCGCAGTTTAAATGCAGGAATCTGTGTCACTGACGCTGGCGTATCTGGCGATAACTGTAGTAAAGGTGTCTTCTGTGCTATTAGATTATTATCTATGCTTGGCTCATCGACAGACGCTACCTGTTGACTCGCCAGACTCTGCATCTCAAAATAGAGTGAAATAGCATGGGCCGCCTGCTGACACTGTGCTGGCGCCTGATTCTTGCTCCGCAGCTTTTCCAGAAAAAGCCTCACCTTTTCGGGTTTGTCGGCTGTGTTCAGATGTTTGGAGTAGAAATCATAAAAATACCGCAACCACTTTTTGTGCTTCACCCGCAGAATTTATGGGTAGCCTTTGGCTCAGGCAGTTTTCCAAGTGTATGATATAAGGCTAGTTTTATGACTTCAAAGCTTTTAAACCCGTATGCTTTTTTCGTAGTCACTTT
>JBAYZR010000431.1:0-2878 GCA_041672425.1 Pedobacter sp.
GCATGGCTCCACCACGGGGAGAGAACTACAGCGCCATAGAGGCTCCCAAGGGAGAAAACGGTTACTTTGCCGTCTCCGATGGGCTGAACCTTCCCTATCGCCTGCGTATCCGCACCCCCAGTTTCCCGCACATCCAGGCGTTGCCAGTGATGAGCCGTGGTTGGCTGTTATCGGATTTTCTGGCCATTCTTGGGTCGGTGGATTTTGTGCTGGCCGATCTGGACCGCTAAATATCAAGTATGGTGAATTGCACTTTTTTTCAAAAGGAACTTCAGGTTAGGAAGAAAACGGAAAAGCGGAAGAACAAGCAAATTCAAGGCGCCAGAATAAAAACCATTTTAGAACACCGGTGGTAGTCAGTGATGGAAACGGCCTTTACGTTCGCGATGAGCCGGCGTAGGCGATTTATGGCAATCAAAACAAGGCATTTGCTCAACCTTCTTGGTATCCAAAGAAGATTGCTGTTTACCTTTCATGGCAAGATTATATTCCGGCGTCTGAAAGTATTGTCGACCACGTTCATCCGACACAACCGCTGGCTGATATGCGATCTGCCAGTTGGTGGTGATCGCAACAGTATGGCACTGGTCACAACCACCCGGCGGAGGGATGCTCTTCCAGGTAGTAAACATGCTGCACCCTGTTATAGCCATGGGAATCCCTAGAACTGCAATAATTAATAGAGGTTTCACGTTGCGGTTCCTTTGTATGGATGTGATTCGCAACAGTACATTCTACTCAGACTGGACGCAAGCATTTTAACACAAGCAACCCGGTTGTTACGGCATAATGTTTCCAGATTAGTTCAATTCGCCGCTTTCAAACAATTTGGCCGTTGCGATTTTATCTTTTTGAGCCGTAAACGATTTCATTTTACAGCCCCCAAGAGGCCAGCGGTCTTGACCTTCTCCCTCTAAACTGAGGCATTGCAAACATAGTGTTTCCAAGTTTTATGCTCACCCGAAGCGATAGACCAGTCGTCCGTCCTGATATAGTTCGATGGGGCCGTCCTGGGAGACCTTGATAACCTTACCGAAGAATGACGCGGCGCTGGCGGCAGTCGTCCGTCCACCACCGGTGACTACCTCACGGGCATGGGATGTGTCGAAGATGAAGCCTGTCTCCATTAGTCTGCCTCTCTTGTTGAAGACCGTCATGCCGTCGGCCGAGAGGATGCGCAGCAGAATTCCCGCTTTTTTAAGATCGCTGATCGTACGTCTCTTGACACGACCGATCAGGAGCCGACCGACCGGATCATCACCCCCCACGGATCCCTTCTTCAATATGGCCAGTTTACGCGTTCCCTGGTCATAGATCAGGATCACTGTGCCGTGCCGATCCTTAGAAAGGGCGTAGACCGTCCAGAGCAACTCGTCGATGGCCTCCGTGTCAATACTCCCGTCCAGAAATGACCGGAAGATGTCCGGGTCAAAAATGGCCCAAACACCCTTGCGCCGCACCAACAGCCTGGCCGGACTGATCAGTACCTCTATCTCCGATGCGTCATTGACCGTTATGGCAAATGCTCCGCGGCCAGCGCGCCGGACCAGAGAAAAGATCTCCCTCTGGGTCAAACGCTCAACATCGGTGTGCATCACCGCGGGTGAGGTGCGAATAACACCGGTTACCTGCATCTGGATATTGGAGACAAAGAAGAGATTGGTGCCATCGACTATACGGTAGGGCAATGGGTTGTCAAAAAAAGTGGGAGAAATGTCCTCGTGAGGCTTTAGAGGGATCAGGGTGTGGCGTCGCTCGCGCACAAGTTTGCGTAGTAAAGGCAGCGTCGTGCGGTGCACGATAAAGCCTGTTGTAGCCGGTTTACCCTCGTAGCGCTGATAGGAGAGGCTCTTCAGAAGTTGTATCAGTTGTTGAATCGGCCAGAAACCCTTGCGGTGATCACCTCGTAGCGAGCGAGCTACGGTGATATCCATGATCGAGGCCAGGAGCGCCGTGCGGAAATGGGCCGCGTACACTTCCTGCTGGAACCCGCTGTACAGACCGGAGAAGGCGGTCAACAGCTCCCGGCAGAAAGTCACCTCGCTGCGGGTGAAGGTGAGCGCTTCCCGCTGAGCCATGAAGCGGTATTGACGCTCATCAATGGAGACAAGCTCGCTGATGGTCTCCTTCCCCGATAAAACTTCGGCATCTCCAAGGAGCAGGTCAACTTTTGCACCGCCTAAAAAAGAGCTGATATTTTCCTTGATAACATCGAATACGGCAATCGGCATGGTTGTCCTTTGTTTAGTAACCCTGATAAACAGGATGTGAAAATTTTTCCGTTAGCAGATTTCGTACTCGTAATTCCAAAGGTTGAAATTGATTTTTAGATGACCAGCCGGTCTCGGTCAAAGTCTTTCCGGGCTCTGAAGATATTTGCAAATACAGCTTCTACAGACTCATCCAACGTGTTAAAGCTGACTCCGATTCCCGGCGTTTGCCTTTGCCCCCATGGCCTGATCCAGTGAATTGTTGCATTGAGATCAAACCCTAGTTCAGGAATTGAAATAATTGCCTCGGTTTCAGTGGAAAACATCTCTGTAAACACCTCCACCAGAAACGCCCCTTCCCATGAAAGATCCAGGGTAAAGCTGCGGAACGCCTCCCCCTTATAGTGCAGGATGGTAGATATACAGACCAAGTGACGCCGGTATTCACGTAGCCTGCGTGGATGAAATGACGTACAGGTCTTGGTGAGAAAGTCATTCAGACTCTTGTCCTGTTTTGCGCTTCCAGGCATGGACATGGGTATCAGTACAGAGCCGACCGTCCTTACTCTTAAGGTAGGAAAACAATTGGCCAGGGTATAGGCGACGATCTTTTCCTCGCCTTTCGACTTGATGATAGTTGGCAGGTCAACCAGAATGCCGTTATACAG
>JBAYZR010000432.1:0-2871 GCA_041672425.1 Pedobacter sp.
ACCCGGCCCTCATTCCTGGTGCGACGCGCCTTGATCCCCTGGCGCACCCAGACCTCCTCCTGAGCCAGCTTTTTATCGAACAACGCCAGGCGGGTAACTTCCGCCTCCAGCAACGCCTCGCGCCGCTCCACAAATTCGTCATAGCCACAGTTGAAGGCATAAATTCTGCCCCGGTCCAGTTCGGCAATGCGGTTGGAGAGCCGCCGGGCAAAGACCCGGTCATGGGTTACGAACAGCACGGTACTGATATTTTTAAGGAGGAACTCCTCCAGCCAGATGATGGTGTCGATGTCCAAGTGATTGGTCGGTTCATCCAAAAGCAGGATATCCGGTTTAGACACAAGCGCCTTTGCCAGCAGTACGCGACGCTTGGTGCCGCCGGACAGGGTGGAAAACCCGGCGTCAGCATCCAACCGCAGGCGCTTTAGCAGCCGCTCTACCTCCTGGTGCAGATGCCAGCCGCCGCTCTCTTCCAGCTTGTGCTGCAATGCTTCCAGACGTGCGAGCAGAGCTTCATTACCCTCCTGCGCCAGTTGCTGGCTCACGTGATGGTATTCAGCCAGAAGCGCGGATGCGTTGCCCATGCCGGACGCCACAACATCGAAAACCGGACCGGCAAGCCCCTGGGGTACCTCCTGGGAGATCAGGGCTACCCTTAAACCCTGCTGACGAGAAATGTCCCCTTCTTCAGGCGGCAATTCACCGCTGATCAGCTTGAGCAGAGTTGATTTACCCGTGCCGTTACGCCCCAACAGGCACAAGCGATCCCCCGCCTCGATCTGTAGGTTGATGCCGTCGAAGAGCAATGGCCCGCCAAAGGCCAGGCTTATATTGCGAAGAGAAAGAAGCGCCACTAAAACCTCATGATTTGATAATTCTACTTCAACTTTAAAAGAAACATTTGTACCCAACCGTGCATCTACACGTCCGCAACCCTAATTTCCGAGTGCTCTATAGCGGGTCGTAAGGCCATTTAAAAAATACCGGAGAAACTGATCGCCGCATTCTTTGTAGTTTTTTTGTTCTTCCCTCCTGAATAATGCGCTCAACTCGGATTTAGATATGCTGACATCAGCCAGTTTCAAGACCCCGAGCATATCTTCTTCTTTCAATTCCAGGGCAATCCGTATTTTCTTCAATATGACATTATTTGTTAACGTGGCGCCCGCTTTGTGAGCTTGACCCGTTTTACAATCCTGCCGACCTCTTTTGTAAAGAATCAAGCCGTCCAAAAACAGTTCCATAACAGCGTTGCTGCATTCAAGATAGCCATCTTCGTCTTCTTTTTTAAGAAGATTCGCTATATCGGATTGTCCAATTTCGTATCCAGACATCCTGAATATTTCAATCAGTGTTGAATTGTTATAATTCAAGGCATAGCGTAGACGGCGTAATATGTCGTTATTGGTCATTGTCTACTCCTGGTGGCTCACGTTGTAGCACGAAGTAAAGTGGGTGTTATTGCCGCAGTGTCACTACCGTAGCCCCGTCCCTCCCCTCGTGCGCCTCTCCGGGGCGATACCCCTCCACCAGCGGGTGATGTGACAGATGTTCCCGCACGGCCTGACGGAGCTTGCCCGAACCGAGCCCATGAATGATACGCACTTCTTGCAACCCGCTCAGCGAGGCCTGGCTGAGAAACGGCTCCAGAACATCCAGCGCCTCTTCAACCCGCAGGCCGATCAGCTTCAATTCCCGTTCCTCACTATTGGAGGCATCCAGCTTCCAGGCGCTCCTGATCGGTCGTTGCGTCTTATCTGCTCCTGTTTTCAGGGGAGCGGCCAGGTCGCTACAGGCAACATCCACCTCCATACTGCCCGTCCTGACCCTTGCCGTGTCGTATTTTTCATCAACGCTGAGCACAACCCCGTCGTGCCCGAGGGATAGAACATGCACCGCAGCGCCTGCTTTGATCTCCTGTAGAGAAGTCAGCGAACCGGTTTGACTGGGCGCTGGCTTGAGTTGTTCAGTCAATTCGGTCTCGCTTTGGCGCAGCTTGTCGATGATGTGGCTACGCTTCTCGCGTTTATACTCTTCCAGCAGTTCGTTCATGCGGCGGCGACTGCTGGAAATTACCTCTCGCGCCTCGCTCCACGCCTTTTCCCTTACCTCGCGCCTGGCCTGTTCCATCCCGGCGGCACGTGTGTCCAGCTCCTGTTGGGTGGTGCGCGCCTGTTCCTGCTGCTGCTCCAGCATGCGCTGAGCTTCGCTTAATTCTTCTCGCTTATGTCGTAACTCTGCCAATAGCGTGGTAAATTCCGCCCCGGCGCTTCCCAGCATCTCCCGCGCAAAGTTGATTACCCGCTCGGGCATGCCGTAACGTCGGGCGATTTCTATTGCGTGGGAATGCCCTGGCTCGCCACTGATCAGGCGGTAGAGCGGTGTATAGGTTGCAGCGTCATACTCCATGCCTGCGTTGATCATGCCGGATGAGCGATGGACGAAACCGATGATCTCCGACAGGTGGGTCGTGGCGATCACTGTGGCGCCCTTTTCCAGCAGATCACGCAGCACGCCGCAGGCAATGGCTGCGCCCTGTTGCGGTTCGGTTCCGGCTCCCAGTTCATCCAATAGCGCCAGGGTGCGTTGCCCGGCCTGATCCAGGATAGTGGCGATGCGGGCCACGTGGGCCGAGAATGTGGAGAGACTATGCTCTATGGATTGCTCGTCGCCGATATCCACCAACAGGGTGTCCAGCAACGGGAAGGTGGAGCGTGCGCCGTTAACCGGCGCCGGTATGGCGCACAGGGCCATCAGCGTCAGCACCCCGGCTGTCTTCAGGGCGATGGTCTTGCCGCCGGCGTTGGGTCCGGTAATAACCATGACGCGCCCATCGTCCCCCATCTCCAGGTCCAGCGGTTCCACATGTTG
>JBAYZR010000433.1:0-2870 GCA_041672425.1 Pedobacter sp.
GGTGTTGAACTTGCCTTTAAAACGCACCAGAACAGATTCTGGCATATCCAGAGGCATAAAGCCCATGGCGCCAGCAAAGGCGATCAGGCCGGAACCGGCCGGGAAGGAAATACCGATCGGAAAGCGAGTGTGTGAGTCGCCGCCGGTTCCGACTGTGTCGGGCAACAGCAGACGGTTCAGCCAGGAGTGAATTACGCCGTCACCGGGACGCAGGGCAACGCCGCCGCGTTCGGCTGTAAAACCGGGCAGATTCTTGTGCATCTTGACGTCAGCAGGCTTGGGATAGGCGGCGGTGTGACAGAAAGACTGCATATACATAGGAGCCTGGAATTTGAGACAGGCCAGTTCCTTGAGCTCGTCAGCGGTCATCGGGCCGGTGGTGTCCTGAGAACCGACTGTGGTCATCTTAGGCTCACAAGCAGTACCGGGCAAAATACCTGCCACGCCGCAGGCCTGACCGACCATCTTCTGGGCCAGGGAGAAACCCTGGTTGGCCTTGGGTGTGGGATTGTCCGGCAGTGTAAATACCGTGGTCGGAGGGAGTCCCAAGGCCTTGCGGGCCTTGTCGGTTACGGCGCGACCGATGATCAGGGGGATACGGCCACCGGCACGAAACTCGTCGGGCACGGTATTGGGGCTGATTGTTAGCTTGGAAAGCTCTTTCTTGCCGCTTTCATCTGTAATGACACCATTTTTTGTGTCGATAATAATCACGTCGCCGGTTTTCATACCGGTCACGTCTGCCTTAAGAGGGAGCGCCCCGGAATCTTGGGCAGTATTAAAGAAAATAGGAGCAATGACACCGCCGATGATCACACCAGCGGTTTTCTTGTTGGGCACGCAGGGAATATCATCACCAATCGCCCACAGCACGCTATTGCAGGCTGATTTGCGGGATGAACCGGTGCCAACCACGTCGCCAACAAAGGCTACCTGAAAGCCCTCTTTGCGGAACTGGGCAATAGTAGCCAGTCCATCCTTAAAGCGGGTTTTGCCCATGGCCAGGGAATGCAGAGGGATGTCAGGGCGACTCCAGGCGTCACCAGCAGGAGAAAAATCATCTGTATTGATCTCGCCGTCAACCTTGTAGACCTTTAGCTTAATGATATCGGGCACACCTTTACGGTTGGTGAACCACTCTGCCTCAGCCCAGGACTTCATCACCTTTTCGGCAGAGGCATTCTTGGCCGTGGCCAATGCAGCGACTTCGTCAAATCCATCATAAACAAGGGTCATGCCACTGAGCGCCTTGGCAGCCTCATCAGCCAGATTTTTATCCTGCAAAGCGGCAACCAACGGGGCCACATTGTAGCCACCCAACATAGTGCCGAGAATTTTAACTGCGTCAACAGGTGTAACAAGTGGCGAATTGATACTGCCAGCTACAACACCAGCCAGAAATTCAGCCTTAACCTTGGCAGCCGGGTCAACGCCAGGAGATACACGCTCCGTTAACAAGTTGAGGAGAAACTTTTCCTTACCCTTGGGGGGCTTTACCAATAATTCACACAACTCAGCAGTTTGCTCCGGATTGAGTGGCAGCGCGGGAATACCCTGCTTTGCACGCTCAGCTTCATGTTGCAGATAGGCTTCGATCATCTGACTTCCTCCTTTTCCTGTTTGTATATACTTACCAGCTAGGTGGTCAAAATATCCATTAAAGTGCATACTGTATACACTTTTATAGACAGTGTCAATTAGCTTATGCCTATCTCTGGATATTCGAGAAACTCCCCACCAGACATAATCGCATGCCGCAAACCGTCTTCCAGGCCCATCAAAACGGCCATAGCAGGTACTTGATCCCGACCATGCATCGATCTGGAGCTTGATAACGATGGTGATTCGCATCTCTCCTCAGCGCAGTGCAGCCCCAAAACGCACCAGCCATGCGTCAAATATTTGAACCTTCTCTTTGCCAAAGGAGGCAAGTTTTTCACGGACGCGCTGTACTGACTTTCTGTGCGACAGTTTTCCAGGTTGTTTTGAGAAGAACAGGTCGGAGAAACAGATAATCTCCTCGGTCAGCACCTGGGGCGTCATGTCACGAAGCGGCAGAGGCAGCCCCTGGCTAACGATATCCATCTCACTCAGGCCAACGCCGATATGCCGTTCACAGACTAGCGCATGCCGCGGCAACCCTTCCTTTTCAAGAATCTCGCGTCCCAGAATGCCGTGCATGATATAGTGGAAATCACCATAAATGCCTATTACAGGCGCATGAACGCGGCAAACACCTATATCATGAAGCATGGCAGCCTCTTCAAGAAAGGCAAGTTCGTCATCCTCAAGATCAAGACTATGGCCGATGTCCAGCGCCAGGCTTGCTACTGCCCTGCCGTGGGCAACAATCAACTCCAGCGAATCACCGTCAAAATATCTTTTCAGCACAGCATACTTATCCAGCAACATATATTACCCCTCACAGATGGACATAAACGGGACATTCTATAGTCCACCCGTCAACTGAAAATATTGCTCTTTTAAAATTATATAGTTAGCTACCTTAGTGGGTTGTGGGCGCAGTTATCCGTTGCTTTGTGAAATGGCGAGTCTCTCACTTACGGCGAACCTTGAGCCTAATCGTTACTGGTATACGACATCCCCCGCCCGCTGCGGGAACGGGGTCGTCAATCATTCCTTATCAAAGCTCCAAGATTCAGTGAGATGCCCGGTATTGTCCCTCCCGAGGTCATTGCTGCCTCTACGTTGCTAAACGGCGTCCCGAAGGGACGTAGGTCGCTAATAGATACGATCAAAATGGTGGCATATCGTGCGGAAACTGCGATGGCTCACTCATTGGGAGAAAAGCTGGCGAGAACCGATGATGCACGGGCACTGTTACGCTCCATCTACACCACCGAGGCGGA
>JBAYZR010000434.1:0-2859 GCA_041672425.1 Pedobacter sp.
TCACGCAAAGACCCTGGCCGTGGTCTTGCCAGGAATGCTCAAGATACGCTTGGACGACAAACGCCTGAAACTTTTACAGTATGGAGAGCGGGTGTGGGGTATCACGGTGGGAGACGAAGATGCGCGGATCGATGTCGCCATCGAAAAAACCCGTGCTTTTTTCGAGAGTATGCGTGTTCCGACGCGCCTTAAAGATTATGGCCTTACGGCGACCTGCATTCCGCCGGTGCTGGAACAGCTCAAGGCTCATGGCATGGTCACGCTGGGCGAACGCTCCAACGTCACCACCGAATTGGTTCAAAAAGTTCTGGAACAGTGCCTGTAACCCTGCTTTCATGGAGCGCTTATGAACAACACTGAATCTTCACCTCATTTCGAGACCGGATACGACATAATACATTTCGAGGCATTAGGCCCTGAAGCAGCGCATATTGAAGAGGAGACCGTAAAGGCAATACAACAGAACATGCTTCCGGAAAACCACACATATCTGATTACGCCGGACAATGTTCAGACCTTTGTGGAAAACAATCCTGAAGCAAGCCTGCCCGATATTATTACAACCAAGACACACTCTCTGCTTCCCGATAGCTATATTAACAGCGGTACAAAAAGCATAGTCACGCGTAGCGCCGGTTATGACCATTTTGAACAGCTGAAATACAAGGCGAATATAACTTCTCTCAAGGAATATTGCGTAAATGCGGTATCGCAGACAGCAATGAAATTTATCTATGCTACCGCTGGTATGCTCAATCACTACGAGATGAACAGCGCCACGTTTGAAAGAATGCATTCCCGTACATTCCTGGAGCTGGGCAGACACAGGCTCTTGACAGTTTTCGGGGTCGGCAAGATCGGGAAATGTATTCATGACCTGGCCGAAGCAAACGGGCTGACCGTGAGAGGGGTGGACATCAGGCACGAGCAGCTGAATTGTCTGTATAACTGCACGGTCCAATTCATCTCTAAGGAAGAGGCCATTGCAACAAGTGACATCATTGTTAATGCGATGAATCTTACGAAAGACCGTGAAAGCCTGTTTTATAACATTGGATATTTCTCGGAAGAATATCTTTCAAAAGCAGAAAAAGATTTAATATTTATCAATGTAACCAGAGGAGAGATCGCACAGGAGGACATTTTACTAAGACTTTACGATTCCGGGAAAATCATCGGCATAGGGGTTGATGTGTTTTCAAATGAATCAGAATTTGCACGCGCCTTGAATGATGATGACTGTGACAGGAATGATTTTCCAGCAGCACGGGAGTTGATCAGGAGGTCTGTCAATAGAAGTGCGAATATATATGTCCAGCCGCATCAGGCATTCAACTCCGATATAGCGGTAAAGGCCAAAGCCGCAGAGGCCATAAAGCACGTAATTTCATGGTACAGAAACAATGGCAGGAATTTCGACGATCAATTGCCGTATTATTAAATTTGTTCTGACTCCCTAAGGAGGAGAAACGATGATAATTGTAACCGGAGGCGCCGGACTGATCGGCAGCGCCGTGGTATGGAAACTGAATCAGCAGGGTCGTGATGATATTGTCATTGTTGATCATCTGGGCAATGGGGACAAATGGCGCAATCTGGCGCCGCTCAGCTTCCTGGATTATATCGAGAAAGATCGATTTCTGCCGCTTCTCGATGGTCCGTTAGGGTCCAAGCCTGTCGAGGCGATAATCCATCTCGGCGCCTGCTCTTCCACCACTGAAAAGGATGCCAGTTATCTGGTTGAAAATAATTTTGAATACTCCAAACGCCTTGCCCTGTATGCCCTGAAAGTCGGGGCGCGTTTCATTTACGCCTCCAGTGCAGCCACTTACGGAGATGGCAATCTCGGTTTCCGTGACGACGAAACCAAGCTTTCCCTCTTGCGGCCTCTCAATGCCTATGGCTATTCCAAGCAACTCTTCGATCTCTGGCTACAGCGCAACGGTTTACTGGAAAATGTAGTGGGGCTTAAATACTTCAATGTCTTTGGTCCCAATGAGAACCATAAGGGGGAGATGCGCTCCGTGGTTCTCAAGGCATATGAACAGATCATGGAATCCGGTGGCATGACGTTGTTTCGTTCACACCATCCAGACTATGCCGATGGTGAACAACTGCGGGATTTTGTATATGTGAAGGATGCAGCGAACATGACCCTCTGCTTTCTGGAACAAACCAATGCAAATGGCATATTTAATATCGGCACCGGTACGGCCCGATCCTGGAACGATCTGGCAACAGCGCTTTTTGCCGCCATGGGACGACAGCCAAACATCTGTTATATCGACATGCCGGAACATATCCGGCCTCGCTATCAATATTACACATGCGCTGATTCCGCCAAATTTAATGCTGTAGGATACTCGGGGAGCATTACTTCTCTTGAGGATTCAGTAGAAGACTATGTGAAGAACTATCTACAAAATAATACGATGTAATACTTATTCTGTTGATGCAACTTGACTTTTATCCGCAAGTGATTTAATAAATAGCTCCCGCTGGTATTTTCTACAATATGGGCACGTAGCTTAGTTGGTAGAGCAGCCGACTCTTAATCGGCAGGTCGAAGGTTCGAATCCTTCCGTGCCCACCATTTTTCCCCTTACATCACCCTGAATAGATCCCTGACTGCCTGACCAGACTTGTGCCGGTTGTCGGCTTTAAAACCTGCCGGGGTGTTTCTGTAAATCCTCGTTATATGACCAGCGTGAGATCGATTTAGTGGAGGATATTGACCGGCAGTTGACCGGCTTTGAATACGCCACATCCCGGAAAGGGTAACCTGACGGGCTATGCGTGGTGTAAAAGGCCTGGCCGCCCAGTAGTGAATACTGCGGTGGGTGCGACCTGGAGGCCTAG
>JBAYZR010000435.1:0-2855 GCA_041672425.1 Pedobacter sp.
GACTCGAACAACAACCTGATCAAGACCACCGACGCCAAGAACCAGATTACGCAGTACACCTGGGGCTACGGCCACCAGCAGCTTACCCGGACGAACCCTGCGGGCAATGTGACCTATACCCGTAACCCCTTGGGGCAGGTAACCAGAGCCGACAACACCAGCCCCGCCATGAACTATGACTACGGCTACGACACGGCCCATAGGCTCACGAGTGTCACCGACAGCCGGGGGAACAAGTCCCTCACCTACAACTATAGCCCCGGCGGCATGTTGAACTGGATGATGGACAGCGACGGCAACCGGACCGATTACGACTATGACCCGGTCGGTCGTCTCTCTGGCATCTGGGCGCCTAACGAAGACTACGTCACCTTCCGTTACGACGATGGCGGGAGGCTGGCCGAGAAGTGGTTTCCCAACGGAGTCGGCGCCCTCTACGCTTACAATGCCGACAACAGCCTCTCCCAGGTGGTTAACAAGACAAACGCAAGCTCCATCATCAGCCAGCACGATTACACCTACGACGGGGTGGGAAACCGACTGACCCATACGGAGAAGGTAGGCGCAACCACAACCGCCTACAGCTACTTCTACGATGCCTTGAACCGTCTGACACAGGTGGGTAACGGCACGGCAGCCCAGCAGGAAAACTACGGCTACGATCCACTCGGCAACCGACTGAGCAAGCAGGTCAACATAACCACGCCTGTAATCACGGCCTATGTCTACGATGCTGCCAACCAGTTGAAGGAAATCCGTCAAAACAGCACAACAGGATCGCTTCTGGCAAGCCTCGGGTACGACGACAACGGCAACATGTATCAGAAGACCGAAGGATCAACTACCACCAGTCTCACATATGACTCCCTGAATCGTCTCGCACAAGTCGCCAAAACCGGCATCAGCACCCAGAGCTACTCTTACGATAACCAGGAAAGACGGATAAAGAAAACCGTTGGTAGTACAACCACCAATTTCCTGTACAATGGCCCTGACATCTACGGGGAGTATGCGAGTTGGACGGCGCCGACGGCGCTTTACACCCATGGGCCGAACACCGATGACCCGATTATCAGGGCAACGGCAACGGCGGCGCAGTATTACCATCAGGATGGGTTGGGGAGCGTGGTGGCGCTGAGCAACACTACAGGCGGCACTGATGGGACACAGAGATTCGATGCGTGGGGGAATAAGCTGGCTTCGACTGGCACGATTCAGGTATATGGTTATACTGGCAGGGAGCCGGATGAGACCGGGTTGATCTATTATAGGGCGAGGTATCTTGATCCGACCATAGGGAGGTTTACGCAGAGGGACCCGATTGGGCTCAAGGGTGGGATAAATCAGTTTGCGTACGTCAACGGGAATCCGGTTAACTTTACTGACCCGTCGGGGTTGATTTTCAAGGGGTATAATCAAAATGAACTGACCTCACAGATTTCCTATGCCAATGAGGTGCTACAAGGATCGGATGCTGGAAATCAGACCTTGACAAACTTGAGTGGCGCTTTGCCAGATCCAGGAAGCCTTGTTCAGAACAACGCGATACTGGTTGCAGACCGTCTTATTAACCCGAATCCAACAGGTAACGGCACGCCAAGGGTTACGTTCATAAATGACACTCCAGGAGGCCCCAGCCCCAATAGACCTGTGACAGACGCAACTGCTGATATGATTGAGAATGCTGTTGTCGAAACCGGTCTGAGCATCAATGTAAACAGTACAACAGGAGGCAACCACAGCCCGACAAGCAGACATTATACCGGGCAGGCAGTTGACATAAGTATGGTCGGTGGCCAGCCAGTTAGTGTGAATAATCCAAATGTAAGGCTTTTACAGCAGTCGTTGCAAGGGCAAGATAACATCAGGGAGAATTTTGGACCATTCATCAATACAAAGACTCTACCCTCTGGGCAAATCAAGCCAATGCCTGGAGTAGCCAACCAACACAAGACTCATATCCATGTTTCTGGTCAGGAGTGATGTATGAAAACTTTAATTGTTTTACTTTTGGCTTTATTAATACCAAGTCACGTACTTTGTAAGCCGCTATTGTTGAAGGAGTTAAAAGATAAATCCATATCTAATCTGCTTGGCTCTATTCAGGTTTTGTCTGAATATTCTGACAAAAACTCAGCATACTTTATAAGGGTGTTTGCAACTAGAGATTATGGAGAGTGTGACGGTGATTTAGCGACATGCCCTAAACAGTCTTTATTGGTTTTGGTATCTACTCGTGACGAGTACCCTGAACAGAAGGTGTTTACCATACCCAAAGCATATGAGTGGGCATTTGTTAAATATCTTGAAATGCCAAAGACTGAAGGAGCTGAGAATTTTGCTGTGATTGCACTTAAACAAAAATTGAAAACAGACCACAATGTCCCGCCGGAATACCAGAACTGCACCCTCAGAGTCAACCTTAACAAAGGGGAATTAGAGTGCAGATGAGGGTACAGTTACACGGGAAGAGAACCGGATGAGACCGGGCTGATCTATTATCGGGCGAGGTATCTTGATCCGACCATTGGTAGGTTTACCCAGCGGGACCCGATTGGACTCAAGGGAGGCATAAACCCGTATGCGTATGTGAATGGGAATCCGGTGAATTTTACTGATCCGACTGGGTTGATTTTCAAGGGGTATAATCAAAATGAACTGACCTCACAGATTTCCTATGCCAATGAGGCGCTACAAGGATCGGATGCCGGATCATAGAGCTTGACAAATTTAAGTGCTATATTGCCTGATCCAAGTAGCTTCAGTAACAATCAGGAGCAAAGAGTTATATTAGCAGATTGGATATATGAGCAGTCTACAGGTAATCTTTCTTATCAGCCTCAACCCGGCGCGCC
>JBAYZR010000436.1:0-2831 GCA_041672425.1 Pedobacter sp.
TTGTCCATCCCAACTTTTTTTCCTGGAGCAACGTAAAATCCCTCTTCTGGAGCGACCCGAACCTTGCTGAGAAACAGGAACTCAAGGTTCTTCGCACCAATTTCCGGAACAGTCCCGAAGCCACACTGATAGCCAACTCCCTGCTAAAAATCAAGCACAAGCGTTTCGGTTCTATCGATCGCGAGAGCAATTTTCTGGTGGATGCGGTTACGGAAAACAACGGCGAAGTAACGCTGCTCAACGACAAGGATGCGGTGAAAAAGGAGCTGAACCAGAAAACAATGGGATCAGCCCAGGTTGCGGTGCTTGTACTGCGAGATGAAGACAAAGTCACGGCGCGCCGGTTTTTTCAGACACCGTTGATCTTTTCCATACATGAGGCCAAAGGGCTGGAATACGAGAATATCGTGCTGTACCGGTTTGTTTCCGACCACCGGGCAGAGTTTGCGGAAATCGCCGATGGTGTTACGGAAAAGGATCTTCAGGTTGAGAAACTGGAATACGGCAGGGCAAAAGACAAGACCGACAAATCCCTTGAAATTTACAAGTTCTACGTCAATGCTCTCTACGTAGCCCTGACCCGCGCCATAAAAAACGTCTACCTGATCGAGTCTGATACCGGCCACAGGTTGTTGGGACTCCTGAACCTGCGGACTGCTAGCGACACTGTGCGGGTTACGGCAAAAACGTCAACTCTCGATGACTGGCAGAAGGAAGCGCGCAAGCTTGAATTGCAAGGCAAGCAGGAGCAGGCAGACGCCATTCGCAAGACAATACTCAAAGAAATACCGGTTCCATGGCCGGTACTCGACGAGACGCGGCTTCGCGAATCCTTGACAAAGGTGTTTAGCGAAAAAGTCCAGGGTTCAAAATTCAAGCATCAGCTCTACGAATATGCTGCTGCCTACGATGAGCCGGTGCTTGCTGAATGTTTGGCGAATAATGTTGGATTCAATCAGGCAAAAAACTTTGAAAAGGAGCATTCTGCTTTCGGCTACAAGCATCTGATGCCCTATTACCGGAATAACCTCAAGGATATTTTGCGTCAATGTGAGCAGTACGGCATCGACCATCGTACTGCAATGAACCTGACCCCCTTGATGGCGGCGGCCATAGCCGGTAATGTGCCACTGATTGAAACACTGCTGGAGCGAGGCGCAAACAATGGACTGACTGACCACCTGGGCCGCAACGCCCTGCACTGGGCCATGATTGAAGCCTTCCGTGCGCCGAGATATGCCAAAGGCGCTTTCAGTACGATTTACGAACTGATTGCACCGGCGAGTATTGACTTTATGGTTGGTGAACGTCTTGTCCGCATTGATCGGCATCTTTCAGAGTATTTTTTGGTTCAAACCTTGTGGGCGCTCTTCAAAACGCGCTTTACGAACCCTAAATGGTATAATCCAGCAGCCTTCAACACTGCGATAATCTTGGATGCCTGGCAACATTTGCCTGCGAATGTACTAAAGCCGGAGCGTAACAAGCGGCAGCACATCTCAAGCGTATTGTCACGAAATGAGGCAAATCGGGATTATGCCTATAACCGCAGATTATTCAAACGATTAAGGCAGGGGTGGTATCAGTTTAATCCCGATCTTTCCGTACGGCAAAATGTTGTCGAAGGAGGGACCTGGATGCCGTTGTTCGAGGCGCTAAATCTCAAATTGGTAAAAGAATTCTCCAAAAGTTCGTATTATTTGTACATTGACAGCTTGCTTTCTTCAGTAGGTATGCAACCAGTCGGCACACCCATCACGGTAGATAAAAATGAATATTTTTAGGTGCTACTTGGTCAGATTGCGATCTTAACGGCAAATCCCCCTAACCTGGAGGCTTGGCGACCGCTGCTATTTGGAGATGATGACAAGGAAGGAAAAAAGGCAAGAGACCCGGTGGCGGCTGCCAAACGTAGTGCCCAGGCTCTGAAAAAAGTTGCAACCAAAAAGCTTGGGGATGGAACAGAGGTTCACAGCTTTCAAACCCTTTTGAAAGGTCTGTCAACTATTGTACGCAACATATGTCGTTATAAAAACCCGGAAGACAACTCCCCGGCATTCACCATGGATACAATCCCATCAAAGGAGCAGCAACGTGCATTCGATCTTCTCTCCACAATCCGAATGTAGTCAGCGGCGTGCAGGCAGATATTGATGTATAATGCTGATATCAATGGTGAATTGCACTTTTTTTAAAGAGGAACTTCAGTTTAATAATACAGGCTCAGTGTGTTGTCATTCCAAGGATAAGAAAAAGAATAAAATCGCTTGATTCCTGCCAAAATTGAGTTTATAAAGGAGCTGTTACAGAAATCAGATAGACGACAATACTAAACCATCCGTAAGGATGGGGCGGAAAGCCTACAGGGTCTTACAGAGACAGCCGGGTTGCCGAAATATCTTAACCAGATATATGGCACCCGGCTTTTTGTTTTATAAATGTCGAGTGCGTCCAAGACACAGCCTTTTAATTTATTATTACAAAAAAAGGAGACGCGCATGATTCTTGGCAATAAGATTAAACCGGAACGAAGAGAGCCGATGATGATTAATTCGGCGCTGAGTGACAATTTTAATCACAGGTTCGCTGTAGTTACTGCCGACACACTTGCTCTTCAAAAACAGGCTTATCGATTGCGCTACCAGGTATACTGCATAGAAAACCGCTTCGAAAATACACTTGATCACCCGCTGGAACAGGAGATTGATGAATTTGATGCCCGTTCAGTTCATTCCGTTGTCATTGATCGCCCCAGCCAAACAGTGACTGGAACGGTAAGATTAATCCTCCCCAATCCAACGGCCATTGAGAAAAGTTTCCCAATTCAAAAA
>JBAYZR010000437.1:0-2822 GCA_041672425.1 Pedobacter sp.
CATGGACATGGGTATCAGTACAGAGCCGACCGTCCTTACTCTTAAGGTAGGAAAACAATTGGCCAGGGTATAGGCGACGATCTTTTCCTCGCCTTTCGACTTGATGATAGTTGGCAGGTCAACCAGGATACCGTTATACCGTCCCCGCAGAGCCAGTTCTTCCGCCTCGCAAAAGTTGCAACAGGCGATTGCAGCTACATTATTATTGTTCAACGCTGACATCAGGGCATCCCGGGTGTCAGCGTTATAGGAAATCACCAGTATTGTACTGGGAAGGGTAGTCATACACAGTAAGCTCTTTTCAAAATATGGGTACTTACAGAGTTAAGTAATTGCGATTCGATCAAGTATCACTCTTCAATGGAAAGCGATACAAGGAACCATTCCTCTTTGGTTGCAAACTTGAGGGTGATGTTTTCAATGTTACCGCTGGATGAGACCATATAGTTGGAACCATTGACAACTGAAGGGGTTGAGAGATGGATGTCTGATCCACCCTTGGAGAGATGCTGTTTAAAGGAACCGGCAATCATGTTTGCGACCTCTCCCATGGCATCATTTACATCATCATCGATCTCGGTCACCTCCATCCCAAGCATCAGTGAGGTAAACGAGATAGCCAGCGGCCAGGGGAGGTGTACGCTTACCAAGCCGTTGTATGTGCCGGCCAGACCGACCATTGCTGTAAGGCACTCCTTGAAATGGGTCGTCACATCGATCTGTAGTGACAGGTAATTCAGCTCTTCCACCCCCACCATATTTATGAACACATCCCGCACATCCGCCACAAGCCCAACAATCAGCTCGTCTTCACTCGTGTGCAAGGCACTCATCGTTTCTGATTTCATCGGCATCTGGCTTCTCCTTTGTGTTGGAATGTATTTTTCGTTAACGCAGTCATCCGTTTATAAGGGTTAGGCACTCGGCAAAGAATAAACATTCCATCTTACATTTCATCTTTGTCGAGTGCCTTATGCCGTCTCCCCCGCATCCTCAAGTTGCAATTCCTTGATAGCCATTTCGCGCAACTTGAACTTCTGGATCTTGCCCGAAGCGGTCATGGGATAGGCGTCTACAAACTTGACATAGCGCGGAACCTTGTAGTTAGCGATTTTGCCATGACAGAAGTCACGCACCTCCTGTTCGCTCATTTCGGCCCCTTTTTTCAGGATGATGGCAGCCATGATCTGCTCGCCATATTTGCGGTCAGGCACTCCGTAAATCTGGATATCCGAGATCTTCGGGTGGGTGTAGAGGAAATCCTCGATTTCACGGGGGTAGATGTTTTCGCCACCACGGATGATCATCTGCTTGATGCGACCGGTGATCTTGCAATAACCGTTTTCATCCATGATCGCCAGGTCGCCGGTGTGGAGCCAGTTGTCGCAGTCTATGACCTTGGCGGTCTCTTCCGGCATCTTGTAATAACCCTTCATGACCATATATCCACGGGCGCAGAGTTCTCCCTGCTTGCCCGGCGGCAAGGTGGCGCCTGTCTCGATATCGACGATCTTGACCTCCGCATCAGGCAAAGCCCTTCCAACGGTGGCAACCCTTAATTCAATCGAATCTTCGGTGCGGGTCTGGGTGATACCGGGAGATGCCTCGGTTTGGCCATATACGCTGGTGATTTCCGTGACGTGCATGTCTTTTACGGCGCGCTTCATCACCTCGATCGGGCAGACGGAACCGGCCATTATGCCGGTTCTCAAACTGGTCAGGTCGAATTTGCTGAATTCAGGATGCTCCAGTTCAGCTATGAACATGGTTGGCACACCATGAACGGCAGTGCACCTTTCCTTCTCAATGGTTTGCAGCACCTTGAGCGGATCGAATATCTCCACCGGAACCATCGCGGTAGCATGGGTTACACTGGCCATGACCGCCAGTACGCTGCCGAAACAGTGGAAGAACGGCACCGGAATGCAGAGTCTGTCCTTTTCGGTGAACTTCATGCATTCGCCGATATTGAAGCCGTTGTTGATCAGGTTGTAGTGGGTCAGCATGACCCCTTTGGGGAAGCCGGTGGTGCCGGAGGTGTACTGCATGTTGATGGTTTCGTGGCAATCAAGCGTGCCCTCAATGGCGCCAAGTTCCTGATCGGAGACCTGTTCCCCCATTTTGACCATGTTATCAAAGTTGAACATGCCTGCCGGGGTCTGGTCTCCGATAAAGACGACGTTCTTTAGATAGGGCAGCTTTGGAGATGAGAGTTTACCCGGTTCGGAATTTGTCAGTTCCGGTACAACATCGCAGAGGGTCTGAACATAGTTTGTATCCTTGAACGATCTGACCATAAAGAGCGAGGTAGAGTCGGACTGGTTGAGGATGTACTCCAGCTCTGCTGATTTGTAGGCGGTGTTGACCGTTACCAATATAGCCCCGATCCTGGCTGAGGCAAACTGTAGTATGACCCATTCCGGCACGTTGTAGGCCCAGATGGATACGTTGTCCCCCTTTTTTATCCCCATAGAGATCAGACCCTTGGCAACCTGGCGGCAGACCTCGTTGAACTCCTTGTAGCTATACCTGAGATCCCGTTCAGGATAGACCAGGGCATCATTGCCGGGATAGCGCCGGGCCATATCATCCAGCAGCGCTCCGGTGGTGAGTGAAATCTGTTGCGACATAGCTACCTCCGATTAAAATTTAAAATTATAACAATTCGAGGAGAATACAAGCTGTCAGGGCGCAAGAACTGCCGCCGCTGCCAGCATCTCGGTGGCATGCGAGACAGCTGAATCCGTGATTGTAGCCCCGGCCAGCATGCGGGCTATTTCGCGGGTGCGTTCGTTCCCTTCGAGCAGCATTACCTGGGTGGA
>JBAYZR010000438.1:0-2817 GCA_041672425.1 Pedobacter sp.
TAGCTCTTCATATTTCTTCTTGTCACCAGGACCCAGAATATAAAATTCTTCCCACTGAAAATCCTCACTACCAGTCAGTTCACAGGGAATTATGATGTTGTTTTGAAGATATGAACGATACATCACCAACGACTCGTCTGAAACATTGAGATTGTCTTCACCCAGAATCTTCTCAATTCTGAGTTCCTGTGCTTCATGATCCGTCACATTTCCTCCTTGTTTTCATTTTCACAACAAATGTTCAAGTTAACACCTTACCACCCCTAGCCCCTCCTAAAATAGGAGGGGGACTTTAAGCTCCCCTCCTTACAAAGGAGGGGTTGGGGGTGGTTGGGTTTTGTTATTGATTCCCCACAGACCAAATCAAGAGTGGCAGATAGGGTCGGAAGAGACTGAGGTGAGATATTGTCGAAAATGCGGGGCATATAACCTCAAATAAATCAGCGCATCAACTTCCCATTAATGGTGGTACGGCTCGCCATTCAAGATGGTAAAAGCCCGGTAGATCTGCTCCAGCAGGAAGATCCGCGCCATCTGGTGGGTAAAGGTCATGCGCGACAAAGCCAACAGTTTGCCACGGCAACGAAACTCCTCGGAAAAACCGTAGGCCCCGCCAATGACAAAGATCAGGTCACTGCTGCCTGCATCGCGTTGTTTAGCGATGAAGGCAGCCAGGCCGGGCGAGTCCATATGTTCACCACGCTCATCCAGCAGGATCAGGGTCGCGCCTGGCGGAATCCGCCTCTCCAGACGCTCGCACTCGCGTCGCCGCATCTCTTCGGCCTCGGCCCCCTTTTCGTCGCGCACCTCGCACAACTCCAGCAAGGAGTAACGCCGGATACGACCAGCATAGTCAATTAGCGCCTCTTTGACCCAGGCCTCGCGGCTCTTGCCGACCCACAATACACGCAGCTTCATAGCGCAACGTCGCTATCAGTTTGAAAGCGAATCCGTCTCAAAAATCGCTTTCCTTGCGGGCCTCGCGGATCGCCTTGGGTAGCTCAAGTTCCGGCGCCATGCTCCATAATCCGTCAAGATCATAGTAGCGCCGGAGTGGATCATGAAAGATATGGACGAGTACGTCGCCGTAATCCATGACAACCCACTTCCCTTCCTTGGCGCCCTCAATATCATTGACCTTTCCATACTTCTTGAGGCCGGTGCGGATGCTGTCGGAAATGGCCTGCACCTGACGGTCCGAGCCGCCAGAGATGATCACCAGATAATCCGCGATGGAGGAAACCTTCGAGATATCCACTGCGCGGATATCAAATGCCTTCTTGTCAAAGGCCAGTTCAGCGCATCTCAGTGCGCGTTCGATGGAGGTGAGGGACGGTTTTTCTGTAGTTTCGATAGTTTTTACGGGCATTCGGTATAGATCCTTTGTTCCTTGATATATGCCTCCACATCGGGCGGGAGGAGATAGGTGATGGAACGCCCTGTTGCGGCAAGTTGGCGGATTTCAGTAGATGATATGTCCAGCAGGCAACCTCTCAGAAAGTAGACATGTTGTCCTGATCGATGCTCAAGCCTGTTAATATTGTAGCGGAACTCGCCTCTGATGGCAATCGGCAGGGCTGCGCTCAGGCTGCTGATTGGACGGCCAGGCCGTTCGACCACGACCAGGTTGCACAGGGGAAAAATCTCGGCATATCGGCGCCACAGGCTGATCTCCAGAAAGGAGTCACTGCCGATGATAAAGAACAACTCATCCCCTGGGTAGTTGTTACGGAAAGTGCTGATGGTATCAACGGAGTATGATTTACCAGCCCGGCGCGCCTCGATATCCGACAGCTCGAAAACCGGGTTGTCGGCAATTGCCAACCGGACCATCTCATAGCGCTGCTCGAACGGCACCTCACCAGCCAGCGGCTTATGGGGCGGGTCAGCGACCGGGATAAAGACCAGACGTTCGAGGGCGCATAACTCCCTGGCCTCTTCCGCAATACGCAGGTGCGCCAGGTGTATCGGGTTGAATGTTCCACCCATAAGGCCAATTTTCATATCATCGCCTTTTCCGGATGTTGCGGAATTAGTTACAGTATCTGAGGCTTGAATAACGTCCCCTTGATCGGTACCCGGTACACCCCCGGAGAAACCATGAACTTGGCCAGCAACAGAAAAACCAGCTTCTGTCTGTCGAGAAATTCCGGCTTGGGCATAATCTCCAACAACAGGTTGAGTGGCGCGTTGGCCGCATTTACCCCGCTGGGGAGATTACCCGAGAGACGCATGAAAATACCTTCCCCCTCCAGCGTGAAACTTTCCAGCCGGGCAGCGCCATTCGTGACCCGCACCATCCCCTGGGAACTCAAATTGGCTACATCCGGGAGTGGAAACGTCCCCATCTTCACCCCGGAGAACTCCAGCTGGCGAACCTCCAGTTTCAGAGCGCCATTCAACCCTTTCGGGCTCCGCATGACACTCCCTTCGCTCCAGAGCTTGCCGTTGATCTTGGCGCCCAACACTGTTTTGAAAAAAGCTATGTCTGCCAAGCCAATATCGTCGGCATGCAGCCTAAGGGCATCCGTGCCTGTCGCTCCGTACTCCAGGCTCATTTGACCCGGTCCGATGGCGGCCACCGCGCCCAGCGCGATCCTACCAGTCAGCAGCGGCAACAACCTGAGTTGCAACTTCAGTTGTTCGCAGCTGATCAATACCCCTTGATCGGAAGAAAGCCGCGGATTTTTCCAGACTAAACCAGGAAGGATGGTCTTGCGGGCGCCAGGCGACAGGGTCAAGCCCTGGGCTGCCAGAATCTGGTTGATAACCGTGTTTACCCGGCCCATTGGGATAAACAGATAGAAACAGACAATA
>JBAYZR010000439.1:0-2800 GCA_041672425.1 Pedobacter sp.
TAGCTCTGCTACGTCTGCGGTTTGCCTCAATCAGTTCAGCCAAATCTGACCCGAATCTGAGCGCAATATAACCAAGTCATTTATTTACAGCTCCTAAGGAATAGGGTAACCCCAACATCCAGACTAGCAATGCCTCGCCATTGTCTGAAACCGCTTAAAATCGTTTACAACACCCCTCCTTTTGCATATCATGTCGGCCCATGTCCGTGCCTGAAACAGTAAATATACGCCCGATGACAAAGTCCGATCTGGATGGTGTTCTGGCCATTGAGCAGGTCTCCTATCCCACTCCATGGAGACGCGAGCATTTCCTTCAGGAAATTCATTTACATACTTCGTTTCCTTACGTTGCTGTCCTTGATGAGATGGTTGTCGGCTATGTTTGTCTGATGTCGCTCTTCGAGGAAGCGCAGATACTGAATATCGCCGTGGCTCCGCAGCAGCGGGGCAGGGGGGTGGCGAGGATGCTGATGGAACTGGCTGTCAGCATTGCCCGTGAGCATGGCGCAGAAGTCCTTGTGCTGGAAGTCCGGGAGTCGAATACCGCGGCAATAAAGCTTTATGAGGATTTCGGTTTTGAGCGCTACTTTCTGAGGAAGGGTTATTACGAAGGTAAAGAGGATGCGCTGTTGATGGAGAAGATCCTCGCAAGCAAACCTGATTAGCGCTGATCTTCCGCTGTAACGCCGCAAAGTGAAGGACGTTATTCGAGAGATGTTGGTAGATTGATCAGTTAATATTATTGATATATTAAACAGATAGATACTGAAACATCTATAAGGAGATTAATCTTATGCAGTTCAAGTCCATGATCCTTTCCAATGTGGAGGTCTCGCCCGGCTACTGGCGGATGCGCATGACCGCACCGGCTGAGTTTGCTTCCGCTTCGCCCGGCCAGTTTGTGATGGTGCGGATCAACGGCGCTATTGATCCGCTACTGCGGCGACCGTTCGGCATATTTGATGTCGGCGCCCACATTCCTGCCCATAGTGGTGCTGTGCCACAGCCTTGCCTGGAGATGCTCTACCGGGTAGTGGGGAAGGGGACTGCCATGCTTTCTGCCCTGCATGAAACCGACCTGCTGGATATTCTCGGCCCGCTTGGCAAGGGCTTTGACCTGGGTGGGGCTGACGAGGAAAAGCTGATTGTCGGGGGGGGCGTTGGTCTGGCTCCTTTGTATCTGTTGGCGAAGGAATTGGTGAAAAAATCGCAGGTGCGGCTCTTTGCCGGCGGCAGGACACGGGACGACATACTCTGTATCACCGAATTCGAGCGCCTGGGTGTGGAGTGCTATACCGCTACCGAGGACGGTTCGCTGGGGGAGTGCGGTCTGGTGACCGAGGCGCTCGTGCGGCGGTTGGATGCGCTCAAGGAGAAGGCTGCCATCTACGCCTGCGGACCGCACGGCATGCTGGATGCGGTGGCGAACATCGCCGCGCAACGGGGCATACCCTGCCAGGTGTCGTTGGAGGGTTATATGGCCTGTGGCGTGGGCGCCTGTCTGGGGTGTGTTGCGCCGGGGCACGGACATTCGCCGGAAACCCCGGATTTTCGCTGTGTCTGTACCGAAGGGCCGGTCTTTGAATCAGGCGAACTGAAGTGGAGGGATTAAACATGAAACCTGATATGACTGTAAATATGGCCGGTATGTTGTTGCGCAATCCGGTGATGACCGCTTCCGGGACTTTTGGCTACGGGCAGGAGTTTGCTCGGTACGTGGATCTGGAAAGGATAGGGGCATTTATTACCAAGGGGCTTTCGCTCAAAGCGAGGGCCGGCAATCCCACGCCGCGTATTGTCGAGACTCCGGGTGGGATGTTGAATGCCATCGGCCTGCAAAATGTGGGGATTGATGCCTTTATCGATAAGAAGGTACCCTTTCTGCGCACGGTTAACACCCCTGCCATTGCCAATTTTTTCGGCAACACTATTGACGAATATGTTGAAATGGCCCGCCGTCTGGATGCCATTCCCGAGGTTGCCGCATTAGAGGTAAATATCTCCTGTCCCAATGTCAAGCAGGGTGGCATTGTGTTCGGCACGGATCCAAAATGTGCCTATGACGTGGTCTCGGCTTGTCGCGAGGCAACCGTCAAACCATTGATTGTCAAGCTCTCCCCCAATGTAACCGACATAGTGGTTATGGCCAAGGCCTGCGAGGATGCCGGGGCCGATGCCCTGTCACTGATCAATACCCTGACCGGCATGGCAATTGATCTCAATAAACGTCGTCCGGTGCTTGCCAATATCACCGGCGGTTTTTCCGGTCCGGCCATTAAACCAGTGGCGTTGCGCATGGTCTGGCAGGTGGCTCGGGCAGTCAAGCTGCCGATAATCGGTATCGGCGGAATCATGAATGCGGTCGATGCACTGGAGTTCATCCTGGCTGGGGCTACGGCGGTACAGGTCGGCACTGCCAGCTTTATAAACCCTGGCGCGGCCCAAGAGATTGCCGAGGGAATGGAGTCCTGGCTGGTCGAGAACAATCTGGCTGATGTAAAGAGTCTGATCGGCGCCCTGGAGACTTGATTGATGTAACGGATGTTCCCTTTTAAACTCAGTGAATATTGCCTGTATTAGCATTTAATATCAGCATATTAGCGGCTATCAGTCAGCTTTTTCTTAGTGGATACAATTTATCCCCTTACTCGGTAGTGTATTAGGTAAACTTACTTTTGCTGCCTTTAGCAATCCTTTATTCCCTCTTCCACGGTGAGGTCTATGGCACGCCACCTTTTTGCAAGTTCCTGGACTATTTTGTACGCCAGCATAACCACAAAGACATGACCCCGCGTACGGG
>JBAYZR010000440.1:0-2797 GCA_041672425.1 Pedobacter sp.
CAACAACCTGGCAGCCCTGGGGGCACGGGTGACGGTCTGCTCGGTTGTGGGCGAGGATGAAAACGGCTCGGCGCTACTCAAGGCCTTCAATCGTCAAGAGGTGGCCGTTGATGCCATTTTCCGCGATCCAACCCGCAGGACCAGCCGCAAGACACGCGTGGTTGCCGCCCACCAGCAGATCGTCCGGATTGACCGGGAATCGCGCGATCCGATTTCTGCTGATATAGAGCAACAGATCTGCTCATGGATAGCCGACAACAGTGGCCGGTTTAACGTCATCCTGCTTTCGGATTACAAAAAGGGTGTACTGACAACGCAGGTCATAGATCAAGCCATTGCAACCGCACGCCATGACAGCATTCCGGTTCTGGTGGATCCCAAGGGGACCGACTACGCGCGCTACCAAGGCGCAACCATCCTAACCCCCAACCGCAAGGAGGCAGAGGCGGCCTCCGGTGTTGTTATTCGCGATCTGGAGTCGCTAGGACATGCTGCGACAACCATTATGGAGACAGCCGGACTGGAGTACCTGCTGATCACCCGTAGCGAAGAGGGCATGTCACTCTTCTCCAGGCTGGCCGAACCTGTACATATTCCCACGGTGGCACGAGAGGTCTTTGATGTTTCAGGCGCCGGAGATACGGTCCTGGCATCCCTGGCCGTGGGCTTGGCTGCCGGACTGGGTATGGTCGAGGCTGCTCGTCTGGCCAATATTGCCGCAGGCATCGCAGTGGCTAAATTGGGAACCTCCACGGTCGCTCCGAGCGAGATTATCAACGCTGTTGCGCTCACTCACAGCAACAGCGACTCCAAAATCAAGAACCTGGATGTGCTCACTGCCATCATTGATGCCGAGAAGGCCCGCAGGAAAAAGGTTGTCTTCACCAATGGCTGCTTTGATCTGCTCCATGCCGGGCATGTCAAATATCTACAGAAGTCCAGAGCTCTTGGGGATCTGTTGATATTGGGACTTAACAGCGACGCCTCGGTGCGACGTCTGAAAGGGGAAAAACGCCTCTTGATCGGCGAGGAAGAACGTGCCCACATCATGGCGGCGCTCGATTGTATAGACTATGTGATTTTGTTTGACGAAGACACGCCGCTGGAACTGATTAAGCGGCTAAAACCTCATATCCTGGCGAAAGGCGGTGATTACACTCCTGATGGTGTGGTTGGCAAGGATGTTGTAGAGGCTTATGGGGGACGGGTGGAACTCATCACCTTCGTGGATGGTAAATCCACGACCAACATCATCGAGCGGGTGCTGGAGCGCTACACATGATGCGCTACTGCCTGCAAACAAGCTGTTAGCTGCTGTTTTGTATGGTTTTTTGTCGGAAAATCTGATATGAGAGCACCTATTGGTACACAGAAAGGGAGCGACCATGGCACAAACAACCGATAACAACAGGGAGCTGTGGATTCTTGGCCTGAAGCCAGGTCAAGGTCGCGAACAGATTATTACGTCATATCTGGCTGTAGCAGGTTATTCCAGCCGCACCGATCAGATTGAAAACCTTGCGACCGGTCGGCCTCTGGGTATCATTCTGGACATCTCACCTTTTTCAGATGATGGCTGGGCTCTATTGCTCAGGATCAAAAGCGATCCCGCCATATGCGACATTCCAGTCTTACCGGTCTTTCTTAGCGAAATGGGCAAGGTTGGCGGTGTCTTTCCGGTATCGGGTTTCTTCACCCTGCCGGTGGACGAGCACTATCTGCTGGAACGGCTGGCTGTTTACGGCTTGACCGAGGAGGCTGAAACCTGGGATCTTCAGGCCCTGATAGTATCGCGCACAGGTGAGGAAAAGCTGTCGAAGGCGGTGGAGTCAGCCGGTTTTGAGGTAGTCAAGGGATACACCGGCAAGGAGGCAATGGCGCTCGCCTCCATACATCCCAAATACATGGCTTTCTGTAGTATGATGCTGTCGGATATGTCCGCCTTCGAACTGCTTGAGAAATTCCGGATCTACCCCTACAGCCGCAATACACCAATGTTTGTACTGCTAAAAGCAGAAATGAAGGAGGGTGAGAGGAGTGCCATTAGCAGAGAAATTGCCCATCTGGTCAGCAAAAAGCTGCTTTCCTGCGAGGAATTCCTCGCCTACCTGCGGCGCAGGGAATAATCTATATTGCTGATACAAATCAAAACAGCCGCTACTCTGTTGCAGGATGAGCGGCTGTTTTTGCACTATGTCCGTGAAAGTATCATTCTTGATTGGTACTACCCGGATCATTTATTAGAGGATGTTATTACCACTCTTTATCAAGTCATGCTTGAAAACGGATTTAACCTGAGTAATAAGAAAGTAAACATGACCCCCTCAATCCACCATACCCTCAAAACAGTTTTCGGCTTCCATCAGTTCCGTTCTCCCCAACAGGAGGTCATTGAGCGGGTGGTGGCCGGAGAGGATGTGTTCCTGGTCATGCCGACCGGAGGCGGCAAGTCGCTCTGTTATCAAATTCCGGCCTTGCACCGTGACGGTATTGCCATCGTTGTCTCTCCGCTGATCGCGCTGATGAAGGACCAGGTTGATGCGCTGCTTGCCAATGGTGTGCGAGCGGCCTGCTTTAATTCATCTTTGTCCTCAGAGGAGGCACGGAGTGTTTCGCGGCAGTTGAACAACGGTGAACTGGATCTGCTCTATGTTGCGCCAGAACGCTTGATGCAACCGGAGTTTCTGGAGTGGCTGGCCACTCTTGAACTGTCCCTGTTCGCCATTGACGAGGCCCACTGCATCTCCCAGTGGGGGCACGATTTCCGTCCGGAATATACGCAGCTTGGCAGGGAGAT
>JBAYZR010000441.1:0-2790 GCA_041672425.1 Pedobacter sp.
AGCAGGGCATCAACAAGCGGACGAGCCAGCCAGGGGGCAATCAGCCAGTTCAGTCCCGCCAGCATGGCGCCGATGCTCAAGCCGACCAGCGGGAAAAAGGCCGTGGCTCTCCCCAGATCCTCCTTTTCGCAACGGACAGAAAAGGGGAGGGGAATGATGGTCAGGAATTGTAAGGCAATGAGGTAGTAGCGCATAAACTCGACGGTTCGATGGATTTTGTGGATTTTTCCCAACCTACACAACCAAGTCATATTGTTTCGAATGGGCCGAACATGTCAACAACAGATCAGCGTCGGCCCATAAATTACGTGTCGGCACAATCTGTTTGACCTTATCATAACCATAACGTACATTTTGTACAATTGGTTGATAGTCAGGTTTATCGTTAAAGGAATCAGACAGTGAAAACTTTAAGACAACTGTTATTTTCTGTGGCCCTGGCAGCCTTCATCGGTATTCTGACCTACACTGTTGTTACCAGGTACGTGGAACACAAGGCACAAGAGAATCTTCAAAGCATTATCCTCTCACATCGATCATTTCATGCGTACATTCAGCAGGTCATGCTCCCTACCTACTACAGGGCAAAAGACGAAGGTAAGGTTGCCCAAGACTTCTATGCTCCACAACTGCTCTCGTCATCTTATATCATCAGGGTCGTGCATGACCTCTTCAATAAGGAATTATCTAAAGAACGCCTCCCAGCCGTTTACTACAAAATGGCCTCGCAAAATCCAAGAAATCCAGTCAACGTTGCAGATGATAGAGAGGCGCATCTTATAAAACTCTTCAATGAGCGGCGCGACCTGAATGATCATACCGAGATCAAAACCATCAATGGGCGAAAATACCTGCTTTACGCCAAGCCGTTTCTCGAAACCAACCAGGCATGTATCCGCTGTCACGGCAAGCGTAGTGATGCTCCGCTCGGACTGCAACGGATATATTCCGGCCAAGGTGGATTTAACGAATCAACCGGCACGATCAGAGCGATAGAATCGATCCGCATCCCTCTCGATGACGAATTCAAAGCCGCATTTGTCGCAACTACTGCTACAGTAGCTGCGACAGCCATTCTCATTGTCCTCTATCTTTTCAACAGGAGACTTCGCAAACGGGTCAGAGAGAGCACAGCTGCACTAACAGAAAGCGAAGAGAATTACCGTAATTTCACATCGCTCACATCAGACTATGTCCACAAATGCGCCAGAAAAGGCAGCGAGCCGTATCGGATCCAATGGATAGGCGGTGCTCTTAAGACCATATCTGGCTACAGCACTGAGGAGATGTTCGAACGAGGGTGCTGGTTATCAATCACCCATCCTGACGACAAGGATGCTACAGCTAAGGCGCTTGAAAGCCTGCTGCCTGGTGACAGCAGGGAACTCACGTTCAGGATAATCGCCAAAAATCAGGGTGTGCGGTGGTTATCGGACAAGTGCCGCTGCATCCAAGGGGCATCAAACGATGAACTGATCCTGTATGGCGCTGCTTCAGACATAACGGAACGTAAGCAGACTGAAGAGCTGCTGCTGTTCACCCGTGCCAGTGTTAACAATGCGTCGGATGCAATATTCTGGATCACCCCAGAGTGCCGCTTTGTGGATGTCAATGATGCTGCTTGTCTTGCGCTTGGCTACTCCCGTGAAGAACTGCTGCAAATGGAAATCCCGGATGTAGACCCAAACAACTCATGTGAGGCTTTGCAACAACAATTCCCTGAATTGCGTAAACTAGGCACCATACGATTCGAATCGACACTTCGTACAAAAGATGGCCGCATATTCCCGGTAGAGGTTGTGGCCAACTATGTCCGTCATGGCAATGAAGAGCGCAATTGCGCCATGGTTCGCGACATCTCGGAGCGCAGGCAAATGGAAGAGGCGCTGCGCGCATCCAACCAGTTCAACCTACAGATCATCAATAGTGCCCACGAGGGGATCATCGTCTATGGCACTGACCTTCGTTACCAGGTATGGAACCCTTTCATGGAGCAGTTGAGCGGCCTCAAAGCAAGTGAAGTTCTTGGCAAACACCCTCTTGAGGTATTTCCATTCCTGAAAGATGTCGGCGTCATCGAGCGGCTCGAACAGGTTCTGGCCGGAAAGTCCCTGGATGAGATCGAACGCCCCTTTGCAACTAAAGTCAAGAGTGGCTGGAATATCGACTCCAGTGTTCCGTTATGCAATGAAGCCGGTGATGTTATTGGTGTTATTGCAACTGTTCAGGATATCACCGAGCGCAAGTTGGCCGAGGTATCATTGCGCCAGAGTGAGGAGAAGTTCCGCAGCATTGTCGAGTCATCGCCCTTAGCCATGTATTTCTATCGTCTGGACCAGAACGAGAACCTCATCCTCACCGGAGCCAATCCCAGTGCCGAAAGGATCATCGGCATCTCGCATTTCGATCTGATTGGCAAGCGTATAGAAGATGCCTTTCCCAACATCAAAGACACCGACATGGAGATGTATCGAAAGGTGGCAAAAGGCGAACTCGAACAGCAGTCGTTTGAGATTACCTATAACGATGACAGGGTTAACGGTATCTACTCAGTGCAGGTGTATCGAACCGGCCCGGAAATGATCGCTGTCGATTTTATGGAAATAACCGACCGTAAACGTGCCGAAGAAGAGAGACAGGTAATTGAGCAGCAGTTGCAACATACCCAAAAACTGGAAAGCCTTGGAGTACTGTCGGGCGGTATCGCCCACGACTTCAACAATATTCTGGCAATCATCATGGGGTATTGCTCTCTGACAAAAATGGATTATAAAACAGCAGAGAAGAACA
>JBAYZR010000442.1:0-2787 GCA_041672425.1 Pedobacter sp.
GGATTTCTTTCATCCGGTTGTCGGCGTCAACAACGTAGGCAACGGTTGCCCCGCCTTTGGTCATGGTCTTTCTGTTCCCCACCTTGTCGTAGGTGGAAAAACTAGGGACACTTCCCACATTTTGTAGTGACGGATTGAGGAAAACGACAATAAACCGGGAAGTGTCCCTAGTTTTTTCCAATGGCTACTTGCCCCCACTGTGTTTATTTTATTGTTTTTTTCGATCTTTGCCAATAATACGTCACACAAAAAGTAATAATCCCTGAAACAACGAATACTGGCCACATGTGAATAACTTCTTGAAATGTTTTAGGTTCTGGTGACAACCTATATTTCCGAATTCCTGTAAATTCCGAAATCAGCTCGATTGCAACAACCAACAACGTCCAACCTGCAGCATTAATAATATATTTATTAGAACGTCCTTTATGGTCTGACAAAATTTCCCCTCAAAAAAATAGATAATTATAAATCCCTGCTGAAGCTATTCATTTAGAATAAACACTATGCATCATGTTTAAGTTTGTTTTATTTGGATATATTACAAAACCACCCGCAGCACTACTTGATATTTCATTTCCAGAAACTTGCTCAGTTATATAATTACCGAGGTCATAAAGGCCCATTATCCTACCTGGAATAGTGGGAGAAGGGGGACCAGGCACAAACGCATCTATTGTTTCAACACCATATTTAAGGACATTTTGTACGACGGGACTGCCAGCATCAACTTTCGCACTTCCATAAAATAAATACTTCATTGCCGAATCAATGCCATTCCCAATCTTTTCAGCCCCAGTTAATATAGCGCTACCAGTTGCAACGATAGTATTATACACCCCATTTGAGATACGTCCCATATACGCCGCTATCTCCGTAGAGTTCATTGTAAATATCGGTGCTGCGTAAACAGATGCAAGCCCACCTCCAACTAATAAACCTCCTATTTTATTTTCATTTCGATCAAAATGTGGGTTAACATGACAATATGATGTAGGTGTGCCATTACTAATCTCCGTTTCTAGCCCCATCGGATCATTAGCATTCACCGGATTATTTTGTACGTAAACATAAAAGTTCACCCCCGCATCGAACCCCTTCGGATCTTCCGTCAGGAACCTGCCGATTGTCGGATCATAAATCCTCGCCCGGTAGTTGTAAAGCCCGCTGTCAGAGTCTTCTTCTCTGCCGGTAAAGTGCAGATAGTTATTGTTTGCCGTACCGGTGGTCGCAATCTTCTCCCCGAACGGCCCGTAGCTTATCGTCTGCAACACGCTCCCTTCATGCCCGGAGAGTCCCAGCACAGATTGCAGCGCATCATGATGGAAGGTGTAGTTGGTCCAGACATTGTTCGTGTCGTACTGGAAACCGTTGACGATCTCATCGATGACAGCGCCTCTGAAGTACTTCGCCAGCCAGTTTGTTCCGTTCGTTATTGCTTCGAGGTGCTCTCCTTCGAGCAGGTAGTATTGGCTGCCGTGGCTGTCGGACTTGTAGATACGGTAATTGTAAGGATCGTATTTGAAACTGTTGCTGTTGACGCTTGTTGTCCGCCCCTTGACGTCATAGTAAAGGCTCTGGATAGTTGTCCCGGAACCGTTCTTCTTCGCGGTGAGATTACCGTCGTCATCATAGACAAAGCTGTTAAGCAATGCGCCTGTTTGCGTACTCTGCCGGATTTCCTTCATCCGGTTGCCGGTGTCAACAACGTAGGCAACGGTTGTTCCCCCCTTCGTCATGGTCTTGCGGTTCCCCACCTTGTCGTAAGTGAAGCTTTGGTCGTTGGCTGTGCCAGGATAGTCGGCGCTGGTCAGGCGGTAGAGGGGATCGTAAACGAACGATGTCGTGCCGGATGCGTCACTCTGGCTGGTGATGTTGCCTATGCGGTCTCTGGTGTAGCTGGTGTTGTTGACGATTGTGCCAGTGGCGCTCTTATTGGTGAGGCTTGCCAGCCGGTTGCCATCATCCCAGGTGTAGGAGGTCATGGCGCCGTTGCTGAGAATCCTGCTCAGCAGCCTCCCTGCCCCGTCGTACTGGTAGCTCACCTCCAGGAAGTCGGGGTTTCTTTCAGCGACCAGCTTGTTGGCGCTGTCGTAGCGGTACTCGGTGGTGCTGCCGTCGTAGTTGGTCTTGGTGGCGATGTTGCCAACCTTATCGTAGGTGTACTGGAGGAACTTCCCTTGCCTGCCGTCCATCTTGAGCGTCGGGCGGTTCTTGAGGTCGTAGGCGTAGGTATACATGACATCCGGATTCGACATGGTGTATTTGTTGCCGTAGATGTCGTAAGCGGTGGACTCGGAGATGCTGCCCGCCGTGGAGGTGTACAGGGCTTGTGTCGGCCTGTTCAAATTATCGATGGTATAGGTGGCGGTCGCGCCGCTTCGCTTGGTCCTGGTGAGGACTTGGCCAGTCTCATAGTAGGTGAAGGTGGTTGCCTTGTCGGTGGGTGTCTCTATGAGCGGATCGCGGACTTTTACAAGTCTCCCCAGGTCGTCGTAATCGAACCAGGTTACGCGGCTCTCCGCATCGGTAATGCTCGTGATGTTGCCGAGCAGGTCATAGGTGTAGCTTGTCACGCCGTTATTCGTCGCGCCGTTCTGGGCGTCGGTCTCGCTCTTCACCCGGTTCAGTTCGTCGTACACCTTGTAGAGGGTAGAGCCGGAAGAGTTCTTTGGCTGTAGCCCGGCATTGGCGTTGGCGTCGGTCATCTTTGTAATGTTGCTGTTGGTGTCGTAGCCGAATGTGGTCTGATAGCCCAGGGGATCGGTAACGGTAACCGGACGGTCG
>JBAYZR010000443.1:0-2756 GCA_041672425.1 Pedobacter sp.
TCGAGGTGGTCGAGTACCGATAAAAACTCCCGTGGTGACCCCACATTATTTGCCTTGGCGTAGTCGGCGATGATATCGGTGGTGAAGTCGGAAAGGTCTCCGTCGATCATGTGACCGAGGAGCCGACAATCAATCGGTGTGGCGGTGTTCCAGAAGGTCTGGTTTTTCAAACCATCATCCGCAGCCAGGGATGTGGCCTGGTCGAGGGAAGCGCGAAAGTCGCTGTCGAGCTCTTCGTTTTCATCGAGCAGATGAGCCAGCGCGTGACCGGTCAGGCAGTTTACCAGTGGATAAAAGTCCGGTTTTCCCCGCTCGGCCCCCAGGTTGTAGGCCTTGCAGTAATGCTCTGCCATGGCTCGAAGAGCGGTCTGTTTCTCTACGCTTCCCGCAGCAATCATCGCCCTTCGTTTGGCAACACTTCCCAGGAGTGAAATCCGTTCACAGGTCTCGCCGATTGCCTGGTTCAGCTCGATCAGCTTTTCCTCCGATTCCTTGACGAGTCTGAGGGCTGTTTCCGGGTCGGAATCGGCCAGCTCCTGGGCCCAACGTGACTGCAAATTCCAGATTTGTTCAGCGGTTTTGATTGGGGCGATGGCCTTGTCGTCGTCAATGGCCTTTTTATAATGGCTGATTGCCTCTTCGAACTGTGTGAGTTCGCCAAAGGCCTGTCCCAGTACAGCCTGCAAGGCGCCTGAGGCAAGCCATGTCGGCGGGACGTTCTGCTCAATATCCCTGATGGCCTTCAGGTATGCCGCAACTTCCGGCCCTCGGGCAGTTTTTGCCGCTGCTGCAATGTTCTCCAGATCAACTATCGCCTCGGAGATGGCGGCGTAGGTGGTCTTGCGGCTGCTGGCAGGATGAGGGATTTCGGAGGTGTCGCCCTTGCCAAGGGTGAAGTCGGGATCGCCGTAACATTGGTAAGCGCCCCAGGTGTTGACATCGGGATGGGCGACGTAGGTGTCGTTACGCGCTGTAAGGACTGCGTAGCCAAAGGTTGCCCCGCCCAACATTTCCCGGTAGAAGGTGGCGGCGAAGTGCGCTGCGGCATCGTCCTGCACGGCCCAGCCAGCGGCTATGACGCAATGTACTCCCATCTTTATCAGCTCAGTGGCCAGATTGGCGGCCAGGTCGGGCGGCAGGTTGCGGGGCGGTTTGCTGTCGTCGATATGCCCCAGGTGGCAGCAGTTCACAAAGACCAGTTGCGGTACCGCGCGCATCTGCCGGATCTGTGCAGCGGTCAGAAACTGGTTGTCACCGATGACCATGCCGCTGATCGGGGTTCCGTCGGTTTTCTGTCCGCAGCTATCGCACGGGACCGGAGGATGGTATTCGAACACGCCATGTCCGGCCAGGTGGATAATCTGGTAATCCCGGGCGAATAGCTCCTTGAGGATCATTGTTCCTTTCGCATCCGAGCCTATCAGAGTGGTTGGAACATAGTCCGCATTTTCCAATGCCTTGACCACTTCCCGAGCCTCCTGCTCGGCGCTGGGAAGGTTTGTGAAGGGGGTTGGCGGGTTACCTATCACCAGGGCGGTTTTGTCGCGTGCCATCACCACCCGCTCGCGAAATTTCTCCACCAGCAGTTGCCGCACCATGCCGGCGCTTACGGCAAGGGGCTTTTCGGTATGGACGGAACTGTCATCCCTGCGCCGTTCCTGCATCATCTCCCAAGGATATCGGGCTGCGGCGTCGTTGAGCACCAGTACCATGTCGCGACGGTCAGGGGCGTATTCCTTGAGATCATTGGGGATCAGCATCTCGAAAAGTGTTATGGAAACCCCTTCGTTGCTGGCGGTGCTCTCCGACATCTCTTCGATGAATCGATCAGCCAGGTTCCGCTGGGACTGTAGCAGATAGACCTCTGCACGAGCCCGGTCGGTGAGCAGGTTGAACGAGAGTCGCGCCTCCTTGTCCTCTGTGATCTGGAGCCGCTGCCACCAGGGCTCATCTTCGGAGAAACTGGCCCTGCGCATGCCACCCTCAAGGCGGAGCACCAACGGATCAGGATCAATGGCAAAGGCCTGGGATATTTCCGGGGCGGTGCGCAGGTTTGCCAGGGTTCGCACTGCATGGATAGCGCGGTCCTCATAGAGTTCCACGAACTCCACCTCTTCGATTTTTGAACAGTCGCCACGACCGGATTCTTCTATGTAGCGGTTGGCGTCAATGACACCGCGCAGAATGGCTGTTACCGCGTCCTGTACTGCGACACCGCCGGCTCCGGTACCAACCAGGAGGGCACTTATGCCGGCGTGGCCGGCTTTTCCGCTCTTTACCAACGGACATTCGGCACGCGATAGCGAATAGGAACGGATCCCGCGGGAGACGGCCCGCAGCAGACGGCCAGGTGATAGTTTACCTACTTCGCCGAGGCCGATTACGATGGCGCCTGCCGGCTTGCCGTCACTCTTCTGTAGACGCTCCCAATCCGGGTTCAGGAAAATCTCGGCCGTGTCGTCGTCGCCGGGGTAGATTCCGAGGCGGTGCCGGGCACTGAGCCGACCGTCGAGGGTCTGATCAAGGTAGGCCTCGGCGCTGATGATCGTATCGCCTTTGTAGTGCCCCACCAGGATCGGATGGCCGGCAAAGGCCAGGCTACCGTGCCGGACGCTGACCTTTATCTTGAATTCCATCGGGCGACGGCGAGTCTTTAGTCCGCCTCCGAGCGCTGTTCGCGCCAGATCGCTGAAGTCCGGGTAGAGCGGTTCCAACTCGGTTGACATATTGAATCGATCAGATACACCACGGGTTTC
>JBAYZR010000444.1:0-2755 GCA_041672425.1 Pedobacter sp.
AGGCCGTGACCCACCAAGGGGCTGGCTAACAACCACGAGACCTGAAACAACCAATTGGACACGGCCTGGAACCGAAGGTTTTCTGGTCCGCGAAACGCGGAAGGGGCTGTTCGGCATCGGCAACATCGGTAACACGCTTTTTCCCGTCAGCAGCGGTCATTTTCAAACCGTGACAATTTGTCACGGTTTCATTTCCTTCTTTTTTCAGTCTTTCCTTCAGTTTCCGCCAATAAGCACCCGGATCAAGGCTTTCCGTAAGAACAGCAATAACATCAACTATAGCAAAGAACCACTTTTGCGCTTTTGCGTCCCATACAGAACGGATTTGGTTTGATTCAAACAGCTTAATATTGCTCATAACGATCCCCTTCCTGTTCGATTTTAACCGTACGGTCTTCTCGTACACTCGAAATTTGACCATATTGCCGACGTCCGGCAGAACAATGGTGTCAGGCAGAACAATGGTGTCAAACCTACACTCTTGACAAAGTGAAATGTGGGGTCAGTGAAATGTGTAGGTTTGACACGGTAGGCACTTCCTAGCTCGATCAAACATATGGATTAGCAACAGGAAATACGGGAAGTGTCCCTAGTTATTCCTCCGATAAACGATATCCATATGGAAGTCTATGCGAAGATTGGGACTACCGGGTTATGCAGAAGCTGGCCTACCCACGCCTGACAACGAAGAGCCAGTTGCAATGGCTTCTTTGAGGATTTCCAGGGTAAAATCCAGCAATTCAACGGCTTCTTTCTTTTGGCAAGAGAGCTTTTCATGTATCAAGTCGGCTAAATCTGCTTTCGTCATTTCTCGAACCTCTCATTACATTGAAGTGAATGCTATAAATACCACAAAACGCAAATAATTTCCATGAGATTGATAAAAAGCAGTCACATGAGTACCAAAGTTGAGCGGATCTAAACCTATATTACAACACAGTAAGTCTAAATTATATGGACATACTATGTTGTTAAGTGTTAAATTGTTGCTATCACTCGGGAGATGGTGATTATGACGAACGCCCTGCTTCAAAAGAGTATTCCTTACGAGGAGTTTGACTACCAGACTCTCTTGGACGCAGTCCACGGGTACGCCCGGCCACGGATGAAGATATCCGGCATGTTGGCCAAAGGGGACATCGTCCGTGTCAAGAAGGGGCTTTATATCCTCGGCGAATCGCTACGCCGTCGGCCGTTCTGCCGGGAACTACTTGCCAACCTTATCTACGGCCCGTCCTATGTGTCCCTCGAATACGCGTTGCACTATCACGGCCTGACGCCGGAACGGGTAGAGACTGTGACCTCAGTCACCTGCGGACGGTCACGGACCTTTGAATCACCGGTTGGCGCCTTTTCCTATCGGATGATCTCGATGGAAGCATTTCGCACCGGAATGGACAGAGTTGAACTGGATGATGGCCGCTCCTTTCTGATCGCTATCCCGGAAAAGGCCCTGGCAGACCGGATCGTTGCCGACCGGGGTGCTGGCATCTCGACTCAGAAGGAGTTGCACGATTATCTGCTGGCCAGTCTCCGCATTGATCCTGCAGGGTTAAACCAACTCAATTCGGACAAGCTTGCCGAAATTGCCAGTCTCTACCGCTCCCGCAGGGTGAAGCTGCTTGCTGATCTGGTCACCCGTCTGAGTAAAAGTGGAAAAGGAGCATGATTGATGCATGAGGCTGTTACCCGCATGCTTGCCAAGTACGAACCGAAGAGCGTTGACGATTCAGTCAGGGCACTCCGGGAGATTATTCAGGAAGTAGCTCTGCTCGGACTCTGGCGAGCCAAGTTTTTTGAACATGCCGCTTTCTACGGCGGAACTGCCCTGCGCATTCTCTACGGGCTTGACCGGTTCTCCGAGGATCTGGACTTCTCGCTACTGGCGCCGTCTCCCGATTTTAATCTGGCGCGATACACGGCATCGCTTGAGGAAGAATTGCTGGCATTCGGCTTCAATGTCCGGGTAGAGATGGTCGACAAGGCGGTGGAATCGGCGGCGCAGTCCGCCTTTCTCAAAGCGAACACCCGTAACGAACTTCTGGTCATCGAGGCTGGAGAAGAGCTTACGGGACAGGTTGCTGCCGGCCAGGTGCTGAAGGTGAAGATCGAGGTGGACACGGACCCGCCGCCCGGATTCAGCACGTCGACCCGCTACCTGCTGCAACCGATACCGTTTGCCGTACGGAGCTATTCTCTCCCGAACCTGTTTGCCGGCAAAATGCACGCGATCCTTTTCCGCAAGTGGAAGAATCGTGTTAAAGGTCGCGATTGGTACGATCTTGTCTGGTATGCCGCCAACCATCCCCAACTAAACCTTGGCCACCTTGAACAGCGGATGCGCCAGACCGGTCACTGGAGCGGCGAACTGAGTCTTTCACCTGTAGCGTTCTCCGATTTGTTGTTCGAGGCAATCGACCGACTGGATGTGAATCAAGCCCGTAAAGACGTGGCGCCGTTCGTCAAGGATCAACAGATGCTTGCTCTATGGTCCCATGACTTCTTTAGTGATGTCGCGAGCCGAATTCGCTTTGAAGGATAACAAAGTGTCAAATGGAGGTTTCTGTAATGTTCAATGAAGACTTGCTGGCAGCCCTTCAGGAATTACTGGAGCGTCCAGTGCCATGACCAGTGGTCAACTGCCTACTGTCAGTCAGCTGGAACGATACCAGCACGCCCGCGAACAGGAGAATTCAAGGGTCGCGTCTACATTCTACACAAAATGTAAAATGTAGACGCGACCCCCTATGTTCCC
>JBAYZR010000445.1:0-2735 GCA_041672425.1 Pedobacter sp.
CGTAGCAGAGCTACGTTGAGGATTTGGTGATTGAAGTTCGGTCAAAGATGGCCTGAAGATGAGATGCAAGATGGCCATGTTATTTTTTTACAGCTCCTAAGTACCATGATGGCCAGATGCGGAAAAGGAGGCGGTGGACATATGCACTTGAAATTAACATATTAAAAACAATAGGTTTTATGCTGATAGCCTTGAATGGACTGGCAGTAGTTTTATCAAGTTTAACCAGACATTTTTATCTGAAATCATAACAAAATGCAACACAAAGGCTGCTGTTAAAAACACCCCCCCTTTTGTCCCAACCGTTTTGCCCTCAAGATTGGCCTCATATGGTCGATCTTAACCGGCAGCCGGTAGTCGTTGACTGGTGTGTTACTCTGATGAGTATCGTATAAACACACTTGTTGTTCGTGATCATCATTGTTAAATGGCATACGCGTACTAAAGGTCATATGAAAGGCCTGTAATCGATTCTAACTGCTCAATGTTGAACTGATTATAAATATTCAGCAGACTTGTTTCATGTAAATATCAACTTAGGCATACTGGTTGCTATCTAAACATAACGCAGAGTGGTAAAACAGTCTGCGCCAGCTGTAAAGCTGCTGAATTAGCGCAATACAGCGTCATAGGAACCGGAATACCGGAGGAGGTTCAGAGTGCTCTATAAATCCGTGAACGAATCCTTCAATGAGTTTATCGTTGAACGAAGCGATCCCAAATGTATACGCTGCAAGGTATGTGTTCGTCAGTGCGCCTATGAGGTGCACCATTACATTGATGCGGATAATAGCCTGACGGAAGATAACACGCTCTGCATAGGTTGCCGGCGTTGCTCGGCTCTCTGTCCCACGGGGGCTATTTCGATTCGCCTCAATCAGGAGGCGTTCAAAAAGAATGAATCCTGGTCAACGGCACACATTCGCAACCTTTATGCACAGGCGGAAACCGGCGGTATTCTTCTGGCAGCCATGGGTAACCCGGCAAAATACCCGATTTATTGGGATCATATGTTGCTGGACGCTTCCCAGGTGACCAATCCTTCGATTGACCCATTGCGCGAGCCAATGGAGTTGCGCACCTTTCTGGGTAAAAAACCGGACAGCATTGAGGTCGTCTATGACAAGAAAACCGGTAAGCCAAGCCTGAAGACAAAATTGACTCCCCAACTCAAGCTTGAGTACCCTTTCATCTTCTCTGCCATGAGTTACGGCGCCTTGAACCTGAACGCCCACCGCGCAATGGCGGCTGCTGCTGAGGAGTTGGGCACGATCTATAACACTGGTGAAGGTGGACTTCACAAAGAGTTGTACAAGTATGGCAAGAACGTTATTGTTCAGGTTGCTTCAGGCCGCTTCGGCGTCAGCGAACAGTACCTGAACGCCGGGGTAGGGATCGAGATCAAGATCGGCCAGGGCGCAAAACCGGGTATCGGTGGCCATCTGCCGGGCGAGAAGGTTGATGATCAGATCTCGGAAACCCGAATGATCCCGATCGGCTCCGACGCTATTTCGCCTGCGCCTCACCACGATATTTACTCAATCGAGGATCTGCGTCAGTTGATCTACGCCCTCAAAGAGGCTACCAATTACGAAAAGCCTGTCTCGGTCAAGATTGCAGCTGTCCATCATATCGCTGCTATTGCCTCGGGTGTGGCCAGGGCAGGTGCGGATATCATCACCATCGACGGTTTCCGCGGTGGCACCGGCGCCGCGCCTCAGGTTATCCGCGACAATGTTGGCATCCCCATGGAACTGGCCCTGGCTGCTGTTGATTCCCGTCTGCGTGACGAAGGCATCCGCAATCAGGTATCTATTGTAGTGGGCGGTGGCGTGCGCTCCTCAGGGGACGCCATCAAGGCAATCGCCCTGGGCGCCGATGCCATCAACCTTGGAACATCCACCCTGCTGGCCTTGGGCTGCACGCTTTGTCAGCGTTGCTATACCGGCAAGTGTCCCTGGGGCATCACCACCAACAATCCGTATCTGGCCAAGAGACTCAATCCGGAGGTCGGCGCCGAGAGTCTGGTCAACCTGGTACGCGCCTGGGGGCACGAGATTCAGGAAATTCTGGGTGGAATGGGGCTGAACGCTCTGGAGTCGCTCCGTGGCAACCGCTACAAACTGCGCGCCGTTGGTCTGTCGGAAAAGGAAATGAACATTCTGGGCGTCATGCCTGCTGGAGAATAGCATTATGAAACGCATCTATTCCATTGAAGACGCCTGTATCGGCTGCCATCTGTGCGAAGTAGCCTGCATAACCGAGCATTCGCTTTCTAAGGATCCGGTCAAGGCCTTTATGCGCGAGGCCGAACGCCCCATTTCGCGCTGTACGGTGGAGGAGTGGAATGGCGGGGTGGTATCTATCTCCACCAACTGCCGCCACTGCGATGAGCCGGACTGTCTGCGCGCCTGCATCTCCGGAGCGATCCAGAAAAATGCGGAGGGGGTGGTCAGGATCGATATCGAACAGTGCGTGGGGTGCTGGTCCTGCGTGATGGCCTGCTCCTACGGCGCTATCCAGCGCAACCTGGCACGTAAAAAGGCTAATAAATGTGACCTCTGTCCGGACCGCCAGTCGCCTGCCTGCGTGGACGCCTGTCCTAACCGGGCACTTGTGCACAGGGAGGGCACCCAGAAATGAACTACGTAATCGTTGGAAACTCAGTGGCCGCGGTGGGGGCCATTCGCGCAATCCGCGAACTTGATCAGCAGGGGAATATTACCGTTATCTCC
>JBAYZR010000446.1:0-2730 GCA_041672425.1 Pedobacter sp.
GCCAAACGCAAACATGATCGCCAATCTCAGTAGCTCCACTGGGTATTAAAGGCAAAATAAGTTGCTGTGCCATGGTGCTTTTCTCCTGATGAATGGAGGTAAAAGTAAAAGAGTAGCACCACTTTGGGTTTCCATGGGGTTTTGTCAATACCTAGTTTCAGAAGAAGGGTTAACATGCTAAAAACATAGCGCTATTTTATGTTGAGATAACTCTAGACACTTGAACTAGATCAACATTTCTGATATTGTAACGCCCTCAAACTCTCTTAAAAACAAATAACACTGACAGGTTTAAAATATTACATCAATACATTGATCCTACAATAAAACAAAAAAACCGCCTGTTGACCAAGCGGTTTTTTTATTTATCAAAATGGAAATCCGCTATTTCTTTGCCTTACCAGCAGCGCCTTTCATAATGAGATAATGTGCTGTGTAGAAGTAGTCATCCAAATAGTCACGTTTGCCATCGCCATTGAGGTCGCGTTTTGGAGTTGCCGCTCCGTTATCACTTAGAAAAATTTCAAAGTCTTTCTCTGCTGGCGAAATACCATCGACCGGTGGTACCAGTGTAAGAGGGTACTCAATTATATCTTTGTCCGTCAAGATTGTCAGGCTGGCCTGCATGATGTTTGCCTGGGGCAGGGTTTCAACAATCCATATAGAAGCATCATCCATATTGAGTGATACCAATTTGGCGCCATTAAGAGCAAAATTTGGAGATTTGTCACTGACTCCCTTTAGTTCCGCCACTATTTTCACCGGCGTTTTACCATCGCTCACGGCAACAACTGGTTCCTGCCGGATGGTAGGAGCAATTTTTTTGTTAAAGAGTGCAATAAGTATGGCTAGGGTTTTTTCACCATGGTATGCGCGGAAGTTCTCAAGAACTCCTTTGTAGGAGGTGCTTTTAGGACTCACTTGTTTTTGTGGCTCTGATACCGGTATCTTTCCAGCGGGAGGCTCAACGGTTTTAGTTTCAACAAATGGTTCAATCTGTCTGTTAGTTGAAGGTTCGGCATACGCTACAGGTATGCCGTTTGTATCATTGGTTTTAGTGTCGTTCTTGGTCGGAAGATCAGAAGAAATGCTGGCAGTCCCAGGATTGCTTGTCGTTGATGAGCTTACCGGCGCTGCGGTAATGTTCTGTGAACCTGTTGAAACTGTGGCAGTAGTCGTGGACGTAGAGCTTGGTTGATTGAATGGGACACCCGCTGTTGATATGAAATTTTTGGAATCGATAGTGGATGTCTGGAAATCGGTCGCTGATGTTCTTTCACCGCCAAGCACTGTATTTCCATTGCTGTCAATCATGCTGGTGGAAACCGTAATAATTCCGCTCCCTGTATGGGAAGCAAATGCGATCACGGCGAGTGGGCCGGTGCCTGAAAATGCTGAAGTGCGGATAATGGAAATCTTGATTGCGTTCAGGCCAAAGTTGGGATTGGCTGTGAACATTGCACCCCCCGAGACGAGACGACCTTGATCGACCTTCGGTGAAGCCAGAGAAGAACTGTCGTAGTTTACGTTGAGGTCGATGCCTGCGACACCGTCCATGTGATCGCCCTGTAGGATAAAAACGCCATTACCTGACGCTTTTACCGACACCGATGCCCCCATGGCAATAGATGCTTCCAACAGCAAAATAAAAACAATACTAAACAGATGTCTGAAATAAAGTGTCATGGTAGTTTCTCGTGCCTATTTCTTACTTCACAGTGTACAATTAAGGTGTCTTGACTATTTTGGTAAAGAGATAATCATTGTTTGCCACCGGTATATGGCAACCGAAACACTCGCCGACAAAACTGGCGTCTTTGCCATAAGGTTTCAGTTCGTTCCCCACGAATCGGGCAAAGCCCCAGCCGCCGGTATCCTTGTACTTCTTTGCATCCTTCACCATAAATTCTACCTGCGCGAATGCCCCTGGTTCTGTGGCCACCGGGAAGGAGGGATGTTTTTCGGCCTTCCAAGCAACCTTGGCCAGAACGCTGCCATCGGGAAGCGGCTTCTTGCCGACATGCAAAGCCGCAACAGCGATCTCGTTGCCGGTTATAATACGAATCTGCCCTTTGTCCTCCCGGTAGGAGGGAGCGATTACCTTCCAGGACATGTAATCTGGATAGATTGCAATTCCGTTTGGGGCCACCGGCCGGTCCGCAGCGCCAATAGACCCTGCGACCATTAGAAAAACTACACAGGCCAAAACGATTCTTCGCATAATTAACTCCTTGACGTTAATGTATTTACTGCAAACACAAAGGATAAGCTCTGGAGTCTACCAAGTTGCTCTGTTTTTCTTATCTTGTCAACTTGGAGATGAAAAAGCGTCCCGAAGGGGCGTATGTCGCTAATAGAAAGGAACGTCCCTCTAGACCATCCGGCAACTTATAAATCCAGCGGGCTTTTCGGTTCTTTCACAGTCCTCACCGGGACGCAATGGGTATAGATCATGGTCGTTTTCAGGCTGGAATGACCCAACAAAGACTGAATCACGCGGATGTCGTAGCCGGCCTGCAACAGGTGGGTGGCGAAGGAATGGCGGAAAATGTGGGAGGTGACTTTCTTGGGTATTTTTGCCTTGCGGACGGCGTAGTAGAGCGCCTCCTGAAGGTCGGACTCGTGAAGATGGTAGCGCCTGTGTTCCCCATTCTCCGCCACGGTCAGAAATTTCATCGGAAAGAACCACTGGTGAATGAACTCTTTGGGCGCATCGGGATATTTTTTCTA
>JBAYZR010000447.1:0-2718 GCA_041672425.1 Pedobacter sp.
GGTAATATAGACATTCGATGCGTCCGAGGTAACGACCGAGATTAGTCCTTTGGCGCGTTTGATACCGGCTTTCAACAAGGTTTCATCCAGAGTGGCGTCTCCCTTGAGATGCAGAACCCCCTCCTCTACCAGTTTATCCAGGGTTTCGGGATCCTTTTCCACCACCACGAAGGGCAGTTTATTGGCTGTGAATTCCTTGCAGATCAGTGAGCCGATCCTGCCGAAGCCGCAGATGATATAATGGTTTTTGAGCGCCTCGATCTTTTTTTCCACCTTCTTCCTCCCGATCACCCGCTGAATCTGCCCCTCGAACATGATCTGGGCCAAGCTGCCGACGATATAACCCAGTACGCTGACACCCACTATGATCAGCATCATGGTGAAGAGCTTGCCGCTGTCTGACAGGTCGTGGATTTCTTTGAACCCGACGGTACTCAAGGTGATGACCGTCATATAGATGGCCTCAAGAAATCGCCATTTTTCGATTGTCATGAAGCCGATAGTTCCTACCGATACCAGCATCAGGAGGATTAACATCGATAGTTTCAGGTGTCGTACTGGATCCATGGCTTCCTCGAACTGTATTCAGATTACCTGCTGATGCGGTAAAATTCAAGGTTTGATTACTCTCAATGGAGAATGCATAAAAAATTTACTCATGATGATCGCCTGAAAATACCGCAAAATGCAAGGTTGCATTTGACAAAAATTGCATACTGTATACAATTGGAAAAAAACTGTTCCGGGGTTTTTGTTATGAAAAAACAGATCGAAAAGCACCTGACACTGCGGGAAAAGATCCTTGAGAACATTCGTGATGCTATTGTCTCCGGATCACTCAAGGCTGGCAGCAGGGTTTCCGAGCCTGATTTGGCGGAACGTTACGGCATTAGTCGCACTCCGATCCGCGAAGCATTCCGCCAATTGGAATCCGAAGGCTATCTGACCGTTATTCCGAGGCGAGGAGCAGTGGTCAGAGAGTTTAGTCAAAAAGATGTGGAGGAGTTCTACGCCGTTAAGAGCATACTTGAGGGTTATGCCGCCAGGCGAGCCTGCGAAAAATTGACGGAGAAGGAACTTGACCGTCTTCAGACCATCAATACCCGTCTCTCTGATCTGGCCGAACGCAATGATATCAAAACATTTTTCAAGATTCACAGCGACTTCCACAATATGTTTATCAAGGCTGCTGACAACAGTAAACTTTGTGATTTGATCTCAAATCTGGTGACCCATTTTCAGCGTTTACGATTTATGTCGTTGAGCATTCCGGGCAGAATGAAAATTTCGGTTCAGGAACACGAAAAAATCCTTGAGGCCTTCCGAAAAAAGGATGGCGCGAGCGCCGAAAAGCTGGTACGTAGAAACGCTGAATATGGTGGCAAAGTTTTGATGGGCGGTACTGTTTCTCAGGCCGCTATGATGCATGTGGATGTATAGTTTCCCGACGGAGTTTCCGTATGGGAACTATCGAAAGGGAAGTAGACATGGCTGTTGCCATGCATGATATGCTGAGACGCATCCCCAAGGTTGACAGGGTGCTGGAGTGGCCGGAGATTGCCGCTTTGCTGAAGGCGTATCCCCGCCCGGCGGTACTGGCAGCTGTAAGGAACACATTGGGTGATCTCAGGGGGCAGGTCAGAAACGGCCACAGCGATGTGTTGCCGGGATCCAACGATATGGTTGCCCTGGTCATGTCTGAACTATTCCGGAGTTCATCAAGCAGTCTGCGACCGGTAATCAACGGCAGCGGCGTGCTGCTACACACCAGCCTGGGCCGTTCGCCCCTTGCCGATGAGGCTGAGGATGCCATCCGGGCCGTTGCAAGCGGATATTCCAATCTTGAATACAATCTTGAAAGTGGCGAACGCGGATCGCGTTATTCCCATGTTGAAAGTCTGATCTGTGAGCTGACCGGCGCTGAGGCGGCTCTGGTGGTAAACAACAACGCGGCTGCGGTCATGCTGGCCCTGTCGTCCCTGGCCCATGGGCGCGAGGTAGTAGTCTCCCGTGGTGAGCTGGTGGAGATCGGCGGATCGTTCCGCATACCGGACATCATACGTCAAAGCGGCGTGCGCCTGGTTGAGGTTGGCGCCACCAATCGAACACATTTTCGTGACTTTCTGACTGCTGTAACCGAATCTACGGCACTCTTGCTTAAAGTTCACACCAGCAATTTTGCCATCGTTGGATTCACAGCCGAAACAACTTTAGCCGAGATGGCAACCTTGGGTAGTAATACAAACATCCCGGTCATGCTCGACGCCGGCAGCGGCTGTCTGATTGACCTGTCACTCTATGGTATCTTTGGTGAGCCGACTATTCGGGCTTATCTGGATGATGGAGCCGATGTGGTTACCTTTAGCGGTGATAAACTGTTGGGTGGGCCGCAAGCCGGTATCATTGTCGGAAAGCAAATTTTTCTGGAACCGATGAAATACCACCCGTTGCTACGTGCTGCGCGTATCGACAAACTCACCCTGGCCGCCCTGGAGGCTACTCTCAGGCTGTATCGCGACGAAAGGCGGGCATTGGTTGCCATCCCTGTCTTGCGTATGCTTACGACATCCGCGGATGAGCTTGCACGGCGGGCAGACCAGCTCATCCGACGTTTAAGACGGGTGCTGCCCGGAACGGTGTCGCTTGCAAAACATGTGGGAGAGTCCAGCGCTGGAGGCGGTTCACTTCCTTTGCAAGCGACACCGTTCCGGGCAGCAC
>JBAYZR010000448.1:0-2701 GCA_041672425.1 Pedobacter sp.
GGGGGTTATTGCCACTGGCGCTGCGTAAGCACTGTATCCGCCGTTATAGCCGCCGCCGATAATCATGCTGTAATGCTGGGAAGTGCCGCCGGTGTTGAAATCGATATACCCTTTGCCGGACCAGGATTGTAAGGCAATTTTGCCGTTTTCCGGGAGGATGAGTGTGTTGCCGTTAGTGACACTGGTCTGGAAGTCGGCCAAGTCCTGGGCGCTGTAATTGATAAGCAGTGGTTTGATGGCAGCGAAGTTGGCGGAGGTCGTCATGAAGACCTTTTTGGCATTTGAATTGTTGAGTTGCAGGAGCTTGACCGTGGAGACCGATGGGCTGTTGGACTGTAACTGTTCGAGTACACCGTGTTCATGGGCGCTCATGGGGAAATTCCTGGCCTTGACATAGGCGTCCTTGGTGGCAGTGTCGCCATGAATAGAAGTAACAGAGAGCATCTGCTGCTTGACGTCAATGTAGTAGCCGGTTTCCTGGGCCACAATGCCGAAACGGTGATGGCGCAGGTCGATGACCCCCGCTAACTGGCCGATCAGGTTATCGTTGAGTGTGGTGTTCCGCATCCAGGTCATACCGATGACATTGAGCGATTCGGTGAGCACCTGTCTCGAAGTATCCCCGTACCCGGTTTCACGGTAAGTCTGCATCTGCCGTTCCCTTTTTTCCTGAACTCGACCGAGACGGCTACCGCCGAAATCATAGATGATGGCGTATGTGGAGCCACGCTTCAAGGTATAGTCAACCGACTGGTCATTATTGTTAGTAGTGTACGGATGGGTGATGGCGACGGTCAACTTATTAAGGTCTACAGCGGTAACCGGCTCGGTTTCCTCGGCAAGCAATGTGTCATCCAGCCATAGCTGGGCGACCGGCGTCGAGAGAGTCTGGCCTGAAAGTCCGAGAGTCATGGTATAGGAAAGCCCGTCGTAAGTATAAGTAACCTGTGCATTGGCGGAATGAGTTCCCACGCTGTTGGCCAGGTAACGAACATTGATGTCCCGGTATTGACCGGTGGTTAGTGTTCCGGTCTGGTTCCCTCCCGTTATCTGGAAACGGCTGGTATCGGTTCCGGTGAGGCTGACACCGGTTATGGATAGAGCCAGACTGGCGCTGTTTTTCAACCGAACGGTGCCGTCAACCGGGTAACCCAGGTAGGGAGTGCCGAAATTCAAGCCGTAGGAGCCGGTCGTGTCGGAAGCGTTGGCAACAACACCGGTCAGATTGTAATAGTAGTCCGCGCCAGAAATGGGGTTTCCACCGTAAAACCATTGAATGTGGAGCTGGCCGGTCTTGGTTCCCGCCGTCTGCCCTGCGTTGGTAAACACGACTTTTGGACTTATGCTCGCACCGGCTCCGACATTGTTTGTACCGGAATTTTGGGTAATTGAAAATGCCCCGTTGGGATTGCTCGTGAGAGTTACGACTATTTGCACAGTCACGGAATTAGGATTGGTAATCGGACCCCATGTCACCGAACTTGAGCTTGCCCCTGCTGAGGCGGGGTAGATTTTGCCGAAATCCTGAGAATAGGTGCCGCTCATCGGGAGGATTCCACCGGTCGTTCCGCCATCTACAGAGGCTCCTGTTACGGGTACACCTGGCAGCGAGGTGTCAACCGGATCGGCCGGGGTGATTGTTGTCTGGGGGTCAGTAAGGGGTGTCGCTATCATTTCCGAAGCCGTGGTTATCGTGCCGGTCTTGTAGACAATCGAAAGCTTTTGCCCGGCGAGATCAGGGATATTCAGGAGCTGGTTAATCTTGCCATGTATGATTCTTATCTTGTGGACATAGGCATCGGGGATGTCGGTCCAGGGAGCACCCTGTGGCGTAGTGGGGAAATCAAGGCTGGTTGGTAATGAGGTCAATGTCTGAGGTACGATTGTTCTGCCACCGATGATTTCAGAGGTGCTGGCATTGGGGTAATTGGCTTTGATGTAATTTGCCAGGTTCAGGGTGTAGCCGTCCAGGGTGCTCTTCAGGCCAGCTTCGTTCAGGTTCTGGACGTAATCAGTCCCCACGGTTCCAGCGGCAGCAGAAAGAAGCGCACTCTTGCTGTAACCCATGGCGTTTTGCAGATTGATGCCCTGGGTTGTCTGGTGTGGTTTGAAAGCCGGGTCGAAGAGGTAATTCACACCAGAAATGGTGGCCTGCACCCAGACGCGGTTCACTATCCAGTTGTAACCGGATTGGTAGCCTGGGATGCCACCGTTGGACAGAACGGTCGAGATGACACTGCTGTTTGCATCCACACCCAGCCAGTGCTGCATGTCTTTCTGGTTGGCGTCGCCAGAGGCGGGAATCGACATCGTACCGTACACGTATTGGGCGGTGATGCCGCTTGCCCGAAGAAGAGAAATCATCAACGAAGCCTGGTCGAAGTCGTTGCCCGAACCATCCAGGTAGGTGAGTGTCGCGCCTTTCAGCGAGCCGAAGTAGGGAACGTAATCGACGTTGTTACGGACATATTCGTAGATCAGTTTGGGGTCGTTTTTGAGGGAACGGGCCAAGGCGGTGATTTCGGGTGTGGTGGTGGTTGCTGACTCTGTTGTTATGTCTTGAGTACTGAACGTTGATAGCGATTGGTAATGCGCGTCTGCCTCTTGGGGAGTTACAGGAGTACCTTGTACCTCCAGCCACCCCGGACCTGCCGGGCCGTCGGCGGCGTAGCCCGGAGAAACCGAAAGGCTGAGACCGACT
>JBAYZR010000449.1:0-2700 GCA_041672425.1 Pedobacter sp.
GGCCTGGGATTCACAAGCACGCATGACAAGGCTTTCCAATTCATCCAGGTTGAGTGGCTTTTGCAGGAAGAAGAAACTTTCATCGCCAGACAGGTGTGGGGTTTTTTCGTCTTTACCGCCGTAGCCGATCAGCATCAAATGAGGCGAGAGTTTTTTTGCCAGCTCTTTGAAGTTGGGGGCGATGGAGTGGAGGTGGGATAGTTCGGCGATGACAATCCCGATGTTTTGTGCACAAATAGTGTCAAAAATTGGTGTGTTATTCTTGTGGCTGACAATATTATACCCCTGGTATGTCAAAAATGCCGATACCAGATCACGTGTCTTGTGATCACTGTCTGCAATGAGGATTCTGTTGTCGGTAACCATTTTTTCCATTGTTTTAGTAGATTTTCATGTTTTTATTCTGGTATAGCATAATGAGAATTGTATCAGAAGTCAAGAAAATGACATTAAAAATCAGAAGTTGTTTTATGCACTTAAATTTAGTGCGTTAAAAATTCAAATGCTGTGGAGGATATTATTATGATCCAGGAACAGATCGACCGTTTTCTTGCCTCACAAGCTTTTGGGGTCGTAGGAGCTTCCAGCAATCCCCGGAAATTCGGCAACAAGGTGTTGCGCTGCTACCTACAGCATGATCGCAGGGCCATTCCAGTCAACCCCAATGAAAGCGAGATTGAGGGGATTACCTGTGTAGCCGACATTGCTGATCTGCCCGCCGAGGTCAAGAGCATCTCCATGATCACTCCGCCAAAGGTGACTGAACAGCTCGTTCTGTCGGCCATAGCAAAGGGGATCGAAAACATCTGGATGCAGCCAGGCGCTGAAAGTTCAGCGGCAATTGCACTCTGTCGGCAGCACAATATCAACGTCATCGCGGACGGCAGCTGCCTGCTGGTAGTACTTGGCTACAATGACCATTATTAATCTCTGACCAGCAAAATGATCCCTTCCGCAGCAGCAAACCGAAGAAGTTCAAAGGTATCGTCGTCCGAAATGCCAAGCCGGGTGGAGATTTGTGTGGAGGGGGCGCCGCTGTCCAGCTGTTCCAGCAAACGGTAATAGGACTCGTCGATGGATTCGGTGCGGATCCCCTCGCTGCCAGGATAGATGACCGCCCATGAGCCGTTGCGGGAAAAGTGCCCGGCAAAGGCGCGTACATCCGGCGCACCGGCATCCAGGATATCCAGGATTTCGTAATGAAACGTTGCCAGCCGGGTTGAGGGCGCCAGACGCCAAGAGGTGTCCAGCATGCGCACCTGTTGCAAATCCCGGTCAGAGGGAGGCGCTGGTGGCGGGATTTGCAGGGCTGCGGCATAATGGTGGTGATAGTCAACCAGATCGAGCGCCACGGGGAGCAGCCGCTGGAGCCTTTTTTTGCTGTACATCCGCATTAGGAAGCCCCTTTGCAGCTGCCAGATCTGGTGATCGTCCAGGTCTGCTTCACTGGACACCGCCCGTTTTTCAGGTGTCAGCCACTCCTCGAATCTCCGCAGAAAGGCAGACGGCTTCAGGCCGAGCGGGGTGATAACCCCGTTGAACCAGGCCACGGCCTTGCCTCGGGTGTAAAAGATGTCGCAGGCCATGGCCAGCCCGTGGGCCCGAGTCATATCCTCCTCGCTGAATGTTGGAGATGCAAGCAGGGTGTAGGGTGGCTGAGGCAGATGCCGCAGGCCGATGGCATCGCTACGGGCGGCCAGGGCAGTGCCGGGCAGGATCGCCAGGGGGAAAATGTCCAGATGATTGGGATAAAGCCCCAAGGCAAAGTCGAGACTGGCACAAAAGCCGGTCAGGGTATCGCTTGGCAGGCCGTACATCAGGTCAAAGCCGAACACGGCGCCGCTATCATTCAGGGTGTTGATCCGGGCAATAAAGGAATCCCTGTTGAAATCCCGGTTAACGCCTTTTAGCACATGGGGATCGGAACTTTGCAGACCGATCTGCAGGGAGCAGGTGATCCGGGCAAAGAGCTGCGCCATCTCCTGATCGATGAATTCGCTACGCACCTCGAAATGGAAGTGAATCCGTGGCGCGTGGTTTTTTATCATCCGCAGGATGGCCTTGGCACGGCGCACATCCTGATTGAAGGTCGAATCAAGCACAAAAACCTGGGAAACTCCACTGGCTGCGAAGTGACGCAACTCCGCCTCAACCCGTTCCAGGGAAAAACGGCGCACACCGTGGCTGCCGCGGGAATCAAAGCAGAAATCGCAGGCAAAGCCGCAGCCCCGCGACAACTGCCACAGGATTCCCGGATAACTGGAACTGTCCAGGACTTTGTTCAGGTAGGGTGAGGGGATGGTGTCCAGATCGGCCAAAGGAGCGGAGGGCGCTAATAGAAGGCCGTGCTCCGTCATGACCGCCACGCCGGGGATGCCGGAGACACCATTACCGGCTGCCAGCCGGGCGCAGACCTGAGCAAAGGGCTGTTCTCCTTCGCCAACGATCAGAAAGTCATAGGGGAAATCATGCAATACCCCGGCAGGATCGGCTGTTGCCTCGGGGCCGCCGGCAAAGATCGTCACATCTGGCAGGCAACGGGCCAACTCGCAGGCGATCTCGCCACACAGGACTCGATTCCAGAGATACATGGAGAAACCGACCAGCGCCGGTTGCAGCGCAACAATCCCGGCAACACATGCAGCAGCATCCTGATCCACAAAGAAGTCCAACAGCATACAATCCAGCGTGGTCTTCGCA
>JBAYZR010000450.1:0-2689 GCA_041672425.1 Pedobacter sp.
GTACCGGAAACGACTTTGTTTATGCCGGTGGCGGCGATGATAATGTTGACGGCGGCGACGGAAATGACATCGTTTATGGCGAAGCAGGGAACGACTTCATAACCGGCGGCGCAGGAGACGACATCCTTATCGGCGATGGCGACTGGGTGACCAGCAGTCTGCACGGTAATGACTACATTGACGGTGGCGCCGGCAATGACAAAATTTACGGCAATGGCGGCAACGATGAGCTCTTTGGTGGTGATGTAGCAACTTGGAAGCCTGACCCCAGGGATCCCGATATTCAGGCGGGCGGTGGCGATGTATCCAACTTTGGAATCCGGGCAGCTGATAGCTATGAAACTGCGTCCGCAAGGAGGTTTGCGGCATGAAATATTCAAAAATAATACTTAGCTTACTTGTCTTAATAGTGCTCTTGGGGGGAACACATATGGATGCAGTGGGTTTTTTAGGGTTTGGCAACTCAGCAAGCTGGAAGGAAGAGGTGTTATTGCATGACGGCAGCAAGATAATCGTCAAGCGTTCACAGAACTATGGCGGGCGGCATGAAATAGGACAACCCCCACCAATCAAAGAACACAGCATTACTTTCTCCCTTCCAGGTGCCACTAATACTATCATGTGGACAAGCGAGTATGGCAAGGACATTGGACGTGCCAACTTTAACTTGCTTGCTCTGCACGTTCTGAACGGTACGCCTTATATCGTCGCCTCTCCAAACTTATGTCTCTCCTACAACAAATGGGGCCGACCAAACCCTCCTTACGTATTTTTCAAATATGACGGCAAGGAATGGCAGCGCATTTCCCTTGAAGAGTTTCCTGCCGAGTTCAAAACCATCAATGTCGCCCTCGACATCATGGGCCGCCAGGTAGAGAACTTGGTCAGCCGGGGCTTTGTCTCATCGGAGAAAATCAAGGAACTGAACCAACATACTAAAATCACCGAATTTAAAACCATCATACGTGAACCTCTCAAGCCAGGGTCAATTGGGGTGAGTTGTCCAGAGTTAATCTATGATGGGAAAGGTGGGTGGTTAGGTATCGATTGGTTTACTTCACAACCATCCTACAAAGCATGTATGGAAATCTGTAACAGGCAAAATATAAGTGATCAATACTGTCCATGCAAAATTCTATTTAAAGGAGGAAAATGAACATGACGACAAATCTTGAATATGCGCTCATGGCTGGTGGTGCCTATATTTCTAATCGACCTGATATTAATAAATTACCTGTACCGGATGATTGGACTAAGTTTCAATATGTAACAAAGCCCAGCGGTTTTGAAGCTGTCTCCTTCAAGCGCGGGAACGAGATCGTTATTTCTTTTGCCGGAACCAATCCTGAGGATATTTCTGGCGATGTAGCAGCTGACATCAGTTTAGCTACCGGATTTGGATCAGTGCAGCTATTGCAGGCCGCTGAATACTACATGCAAGTCAAGGCAGTAAACCCAAATGCAGAAATTACTTTTACCGGCCATTCCTTGGGAGGGGGACTGGCCGCGCTCATTGGGGTGTTTTTTAACAAACAGGCAGTTACCTTTGACCAAGCCCCGTTCTGGATGAGTACTACCGAATGGACGAGAGACCAGATCAAAGACTATCTTTTTGGGCTGACGGGAACAAATGGTCAGCCTCTCTACACAGAGCAACAACTTGCCGAATTGGAACCAGGATTTGTGAGCTATTCCGAAGAAGCCGACCGTTCCGGTCGCCAAGCAAATGTCAGCGGATATTACGTTGAAGGCGAATTCTTAACCACATATCCGGTTATTGGTGGTTTGGCAGGAGTTGGTAATACGACGCCAATTAACCACGGTGATACCAATGTGTCAGGTGTAGATTTACATTCCCAAGCACTGCTGACAGCTTTTCTTGAAAACGATCAGTTTCGCCAGGTGACTGATAAGCTCACCGACCTGTTGGGGATGATTTTTGATAGCAACTTGTTTGCGCACCCGACTAATGATCCTGACAATGAAAATTTCATCGACCGCCTTGTCCGCTATGAATCCGGTATCGCGCCCGGCGCAACCGATACCGACATGCTAACCCGCTTCACCGCTGATCTATGGAAGATCGCCCAGGAAGGCGGCATGACGCTTTCCAACAAAGACGTAGCCCAGACACTGACCGCCTTTGCCATGCAGATGTATTACAACGATGACACCCCTGCTGACAAGACGCTCTTTGACAGCACCGGCATCACCGGCGGCATCCAATTCGACCGCAGCGATGTGGCTGACGTGTTGGATGCGGCAAAAGGATTTTCACTCTATTTCCAAGACTACCTGAACACTCTGCCACCAAACGAAAGTCAAGCCATCACCCAGCAACTCCCAAATCTCCTCGACTGGTACATGCAGACCGGATACCGCTCTATGGAGGCGACCGCTGGCGATAAACGCGCCTTCATGCTGGGAGGGGACAAAGGTGACAACCTGTTTGGGGGTACAGTCAACGATGTCTTGGTGGGCGGCAAAGGAATAGACCTACTGCTCGGCGGCAAAGGCGATGACCTTCTCATCGGCGGTGAAGGGAACGACAATTACTACTACCGTATCGGCGACGGAAATGACCGGATCATCGACAATCTTGGGAACAATAAAATCATCATCAAGAACGAAAATGGCGATGTCAGTCTGGAATTTGGTACCTTCTATACCAATGTCATCGATAACTGGA
>JBAYZR010000451.1:0-2654 GCA_041672425.1 Pedobacter sp.
GGGAGTTTTAAAAGAGAGGGTTGTTATTGATATAAGGGGACTGGCTCCGCAGGTGCCTGTCCCCCTTGGAGGGGAATATGCCGCGCAGCGCCAGAAGAGTTGACGACGAGGGAATCTATCATCTCCTCAATCGTGGCAATGGTCAGCAGCGGGTTTTTCAAAAAGATAGAGATTATCAGGCATTTCTTGAACTACTTGGCCAGATGCTGGATAAGTTTGACATTGTACTGTTTGCCTACTGCCTGATGCCTAACCATTTTCACCTGTTGGTCAAGGCACAAAAGGGAGAAAACCTGAGTCGCGGGATGCAGTGGTTCATGACAACACACGTCAGGCGTTATCATAGGCATTATCAAAGCAGTGGTCACCTTTGGCAGGGGCGCTATAAGAGTTTCGGCATACAGGACAACGATCATTTTCTGACTGTGGCCAGGTATGTTGAGGGGAATCCGGTACGTGCCGGGTTGGTTGATACAGCGGCTGATTGGGTTTGGTCGTCGCACCGTGGGCGTTCATTGGGACTGGCTCCGCAGGTGCCTGTCCCATTCAGTCCGCAGGTGCCTGTCCCATTAGAACCATTGGTTACGCCATTACCAGTGCCCTTTACAGGAGATTGGACGAATTTTGTGAATATGCCAATGACCCCTACAGAGATGGCTAAGGCGCGAAAGTTGATTGCCCGGCAAAAGGGCAAAAGCGAAGGGGAACAGCTCATTCATTAAAAGGTGCCTGTCCCCCTTAGGAAGTTTGGTGACAAAGAAAAGTGAGGTATGTATGAGCGTTGCTATCAAATTAGATCAGATGACTACTGCTGACAAGATCAGCGCAATGGAATACTTGTGGGACGATTTGTGTCGGCATGCCGGTGAGTCACTTTCACCAGCCTGGCACGAAGATTTTCTTGTACAACGCGAAGAAGCTGTCACGGTTGGCGAAGCTCAATTCCTTGACTGGGAACAGGCAAAGAAAAAAATCCGTGAATCGTTGTCATGAAGATCCGGCTACTTGATACCGCATACCAGGATCTGATGGAAGGTTTTGAGTTTTATGAGAAGCAAGAAAACCGTCTGGGAGACTATTTCCTCGACTCGCTGTTTTCTGATATTGATTCGTTGTTAATTTACGCGGGAATACATTCAGTTTATTTCAAGGCATACCACAGGATGCTATCAAAACGATTTCCATTTGCAATCTACTATCGCATCAATGGCAATGAAGTCATGGTGTATGCGGTGCTTGATTGTCGAAGAAATCCAGCTTGGGCAAGAAAGCGTTTGAAAAAAGTATAAAAAACTTGGGAAGGGAACAACTGTTTAATTAAAAGGTGTCTGTCCCCCTTCAGAAGTCCAGTCCGCAGGTGCCTGTCCCACTCAGTCAGCCAGTGCCCTTTACAGGAGATTGGACGGATTTTGTGAATATGCCAATGACCCCTACAGAGATGGCAAAGGCGCGAAAGTTGATTGCCCGGCAAAAGGGCAAAAGCGAAGGGGAACAGTTTCTTCATTAAAAGGTGCCTGTCCCCTTTAGGAAGTTCGCAGGTGGTAAAAGGGGCTGGTTCCGGAACATCCCGAGGCGAAGATTGTGTTGCAGGCCTTCCTGGATGCAAAGTGGCTGGAGTGAGCGAGAGACAAGATTGTAAAGCGTATCTCGCAGAGCACGCAGAGAAAACCGGGGAAAGGCAATAAGCCTGGTTTTGATTTACCCCTTTTTGGGTTTTTGCCTTCCTCCTCGTCCTCGAACGAGTACAGCGAGTGGGCGTGAGACAGATTATTTCGCAGAGTGCAGAGCCCTGGAAAGACTGGAACAGGCCGATTTAGGAGCGAGATATGAACATTGTAAAATTTGAAGCTGTCGAAGAGTATATTCTGACTATCAGGGGTGTGAAGGTAATCCTTGATAGCGATGTGGCGGAGCTTTATGGCGTAGAGACTCGCGACATTAACAAAGCGGTCAAAAACAATCCTGACAAGTTCCCGGATGGATACATTATCGAACTCGATACAAATGAGCTTGATGATTTGCGGTGTAAATTTTCCACCGCAAAACTTTCAAAGACAAGGGTGTCACCAAAAGCCTTTACTGAAAAAGGCTTGTATATGATTGCCACTATCCTTAAAAGCCCACAAGCCACCCAAACGACCATTGCCATAATAGAAACATTTTTGCAAAGATCAAGGCGCTTTCGAGCACCATCAAGGCATTGACAACCGTGCAAGACAAGCACGAGCAACAGACGCTTATGCAAAAAAGCGGGCAGATTATCGCCGAAATACTGGATGAAGATTTGGTCACAAATGAAAGTGAAACGACAATAGAACTTAATTTCGCTGTGCTGAAATTCAAACACACTATCAAAAAGAAGAAGAAATGAACAAAAGGCATACCCTGTGCTGTCCCTCTTCAGTAAGTTGCTGGTGTTGGTTGACCACCAGGAGTTCAAGAGGATTGACCGGGAGTTTTGGAAGAGAAGGTTGTTATTGATATAAGGGGACTGGCTCCGCAGGTGCCTGTCCCATTCAGTCCGCACTGTCCCATTAGAACCATTGGTTACGCCATTACCAGTGCTCTTTACAGGAGATTGGACTGAATTTGTGAATACGCCAATGACCCCTGCAGAGATGGCAAAGGCGCGAAAGTTGATTGCCCGGCAAAAG
>JBAYZR010000452.1:0-2600 GCA_041672425.1 Pedobacter sp.
AAGCTCTCCCACGTGGTCATAACCAGCCCGACCCGTGACGATCTGCCAGACGGAGGAGCAGGTCTGTACACAGCCACGGTGGAGGCAATCCGTTCCTTATCGCCGACTACACGGATTGAACTGCTGATACCTGACTTTCAGGGTAGTCGTCAAAGTCTGGAGATGGTTGTTGCCTCCCGACCGGATATCATCGCCCACAATGTGGAAACAGTACCACGGCTTTACCACATCCGAAGCGGCTCCGACTACGACCGTTCGCTTGAGGTGCTGCGCCTGTGCAGCGAACTGGCCCCGGACATTCGCGTCAAATCAGGTATAATGCTGGGGATGGGGGAAATGGAAGATGAGGTGAGGGGGGTACTCAAGAACCTGCGGGAGGTTGGTTGCGTCTATCTCAGCGTTGGCCAGTATCTGGCTCCCAGTCGGCAACATTACCCTGTGCAGGAATATGTCCCTCCCGAATTGTTTGAGCTTTTACGGGAAACAGCCTTAAACCTCGGTTTTTCCCATGTTGAGAGCGGCCCATATGTGCGTAGCTCTTATCACGCCGGGCAATACACATGATGAATCAGGCATAAAAAAAACCGGCTTGTTGAAGGCCGGTTTTGAAGTGCCGCAAATAAATTTCACTCAAGCATAGGTTGAAAAGCTGAAGAGCGTGTCTGCCATGGGTTGCGGAGCATTTTTAGCGCTCTGGGCCAGTATGTTGGCCATCTGGTTTTGCTGTTCCGCTGCTTGTTTAATCATGTTGGTAGACATGGCCAGTTGTGTCTGTGCTGTTTTCGCCAGTAAAGAAGCGCCAGCAATTGTACTTGTATCCATGGTACACCTCCTTGACTGTTTAAATTATTACAGTTATAAATAATAGTTGCAAGGATTACATGATAAATTCATATTTTCTGTTTCTGTTATCCTACCCCATACCATGCAGGCAGATGAGGTTTTTATGCAGATAGAGTGGTGGCACTGGATCATTGCCGGGTTTTCTCTGATCGGACTGGAACTGATTGTTCCCTCCTTTACGATCATCTGGTTTGGCATGGGTGCACTGGTTGTTGGCGTGCTTAAATTCGTCTGGCCCGCTTTTCCCCTTGCTGGACAAATTCTCATCTGGAGTGTTGCCTCAATCAGTTTCACTGTTATCTGGTTCAAGTTTATCAAACCCGGAAAAGACCGCACCCATGCCGGCATGTCCAAGGAGGGGATTGTTGGCGAGACCGGTATTATTATCCGTGGAACGGATGACAGCTATGGCAAGGGTATCGTCAGGTTCCGCATCTCCGTGCTGGGGGCTGATGAGTGGGGCTGCTATTCTGACAATACATTACATGTGGGGGATAATGTCCGGGTTATGGATATTGAAGGTCAGATTCTCAAGGTCACAAAAATCTAGGAGGGTATCATGCCAGGAGTATTTATCTTTGGAGTACTGTTTGTTGTTGTCGCTGCTACCCTGTTTGCCGGGGTAAAAACCGTTCCCCAGGGCCAGGAATGGGTTGTGGAGCGTCTGGGTAAGTACCATGTCACGCTCAAGCCCGGACTCAACTTCATCATCCCCTATATCGACGTTGTGGCCTATCGGGTCTCCACCAAGGGGGACGTGCTCTCGGTCGGCGCTCAAGAGGTTATTACGAAGGATAATGCTGTAATCATCACCAATGCCATTGCATTTATCAAGGTCACCGACCCGACACGCGCTGTCTACGAGATCCAGAATTACGAATACGCTATCCAGAATCTGGTCATGACCTCGTTGCGCGCCATCATCGGCCAGATGGACCTGAATAGCGCCCTCTCCGAGCGGGAGCACATTAAGGCCCGGCTACAGGAAAATATCTCCAAAGAGGTGGCTGCCTGGGGTATCTATGTTCAGTCGGTGGAAATCCAGGATATCAAACCATCGGAGTCCATGCAGAAGGCTATGGAACAGCAGGCTAGCGCTGACCGCTTCAAGCAGGCCACAATCCTGGAAGCCGAGGGCAAGCGTGAAGCGACCATCCGCGAGGCTGAGGGAAGGCTGGAAGCCGCCAAGCGCGAGGCCGAGGCGCAGATTAGGCTGGCCGAGGCATCAGCCAAGGCCATCACTGACATCAGCGAGGCCATCAAGGACAATGACCTGCCCGCCGTGTTTCTTTTAGGGGACCGCTATATCAATACACTACAGAAGATTGCAACCTCGCAAAACGCCAAGCTGGTGATACTGCCTTCAGACCTGCCGGCAGCCATTCGCGGGTTGATGGGCAAGGGATAACAGGGCCTAACTATTCCCGAAAAAAACGAAATGATTTTCATATTGAAACAGCAAAAGAGTGCCCACCACCTTCCGGCTTGAGAAGTTTTATCATCGTCTGTTGCACAACGAAACAGCATTCGCCATCCAGCGACGACTGCAATGGGATGGATTGACTACGGTGATCCTGTCTATTCGAGTAAAAACCTGATCTGGCGCCTATTGTAAAAGGATTAAATTTATCAGGGAGTTCCGATATGGGGCTCCCTTTTTCGTCTTGATATAAAATTGACGTTCTTCACCACTATTTTGACACCCAATTTATATCTCTTCTGCTACCCTGAAATCATGGAAAGTAATTAGAAGTGGG
>JBAYZR010000453.1:0-2593 GCA_041672425.1 Pedobacter sp.
GCTCACTGGAGTTGGTCGGCACCAATCCGTTAAGGTTGATTTTACCGCTTTCGTCAGTGGCCGTGATCTCGATCGAGCCGGTCTCATCATCCAGTTTGAAAGGCGCTGCCCATTTGTCGGAGAGCGAGGTGTAATCAGGATGGACGGACAATGCCATCTGGAGCAATTTTGTTCCGCCGTCGATGCCGGATTCCGCAAGCAGCGAGGCCTGCTGCCCGTCGCGGAAGCCGCGACTGAGCGAGGTATCCACGTATACCTGGTGGATCATCTCGGCAGTCACCGCTACCATCAAGGCGGTCACCACCAAGGTCAGGACAAGGGCGAAACCGTTCTCGCCACTCTTGCGCAGCCTTGTCATAATCCGGTCACCTTGGGGGCAGAGTAGACGAAAAACTCCACTGGTTTGCCGTTCTCCTCAATCTGTACCGTGATGCGCACTTGTTTGGGCAGGGTTCTATTCAAGGCTGTATTCCAACTCTTGACCCACTTCGAGCCGTCGTAGCACTCCACCAGAAAGGCATTGATCTGTTCCATCTGCGGATAGCCAGGCACTGTTGTCAATTCCAGATGGGCATCCTTTTCGCGGCGCATCAGGAGATAGCGTTTGTTCTTCTCCTGCATACGGTACTGGACATTGATTACACCCGACTCGCTACGAATCTGGGCCGATGGCGGCGCCAGCGTGGTCAGCTCCAGGGTGGAGGCTGGTTTGCCGAAATTGTCCCGGTCCTCGACAACGAAACTCAACCGCTTGTCATCACGATTATACAGCGAGGAAGCGATCTCGCGACGCAGCAGATCCAGGGTGCCTCCCAATTCGCGTCGGGCCTCCATCCCCTCCGAGGCCCTGTCCCTGGCCCGCAGTACCGCAAAATAGCTCCCATACAGCGCCGACGAGAGGATGCCAAGCAGCGCCACTGCAATCAATACCTCCAGCAGGGTAAAACCCCTATTTGAGGACGAAGCGCACAAGCGCCACCTCCTGTTTGTCAGTATCACGACGAACCCTGACCACCAGTTTCTGTAGAGCAGGGAGTTCTGTGGGAAACAATTCAGCCTGCCACTTCAGCTCGGGATGGATCGGAGCAAAGCTGCCTTCACTCTTCTGTTGAAGCGGACCTTGCTCAAGCTCGGCCATCCTGGCGCGCGCCAACAAGGTAAGGGTCGTGTTGTCACGTTCGTTGGCAATAACACCCAGGTGATAGTTTACCGACCCCAACACCGTAAGAATGACCGTCACCATGATGGCCAGGGATATCATAACCTCCAGTAGCGTGAACCCTTGTCTCGTCCCTATCTGAAGGGAGAGCGGACATGAGTCAACCTTCTTCGTGGATAATGGATAATGTTTGGGATTTGCCGGATGAGTCGACAAGAAAGAGAGAAAAGAGCGGCTTGGCTTCATAGAGCTTCCTCCTGGTAGCCATCATAAACCTTTACCTTGCCGCTGGAAGGAAAGGCCATCACTGTCCAGAAAATACCGTCTGTTGAGCGCAGGTGAATAACGACAAAGTCCCGTATCCCCCCCATTCCGACCTCCAGACGCAACTGCCCATCATATACCTTTCCCAGGCGAGGAATGAAGACATCCGCAACCTGTATCCCTTCCCTGATCGGTCGTTGCAGCAGCAGTGGATCGCCCGGTTCCTTCTCACTACCGTCGTATCCCCTCTCCAACACCTTCACCTGGTCTGTTCCCGGCTCCAGACGCAGGTAGTAGATCGTTCTGCCAGCGGCAGCCCTGTCCTGTAGGTAACGCAGGGTCGAGGCCAGCGTGCGGGCCGATGACTTCAGATTCTCGCTTTCGGAGGAGGGGAGGCGTGGGATGACCAACATCATCGCCATACTGATAATCACCAGCACGACCACGATCTCTATCAGGGTAAAACCGCGATGGTTCATTTCCTACAGGAATTCCGACAATTTTTCCCGTTCGTCCACCAGGTAGAATTCCAGCGTCTTCCTGAGGGCATCATCCGCGCTCGTCACCGGTTCCCATCCCAGACACTCTTTGGCATGCTGGACCGAAGGCACGCGAGTCAGCATGTCCTGATAGCCCTTGCCGTAAAACTGATCGGAGGAGGTCTCCATAATGTGGCATCTTTCAGCCTTGTCCTTGTAGAGAGGGAACTCGGCCACCATATCGCGCAGCTTGTGAGCCAATTCCTTGACCGATAGGTCATTGGCCGGGTTGCCGATATTAAAGATCTTGCCGGCGGCGCAACCGTTTTCATTGGCAATAATCTTCATCAGGCAGTCGATTCCATCCTCAATAAAGGTAAAGGATCTGCGCTGATTTCCGCCATCCACCAGGAGAATCGGTTCCTCCGCCAGAATGTTGTACAGAAACTGCGTCAGAACGCGCGAACTGCCTTCCTTGGCGGTATGGATGCTATCCAGCTTGGGGCCGATCCAGTTGAAGGGACGGAACAGTGTAAATTGCAGCCCCTCATGATTGCCGTAGGCATATATGACGCGGTCCAGCATCTGCTTGGCACAGGAATAGATCCAGCGTTCCTTGTTGATCGGGCCAAGCATCAGCGGTGAATTTTCCTCATCGAACTCCGCGTCGGGGCTCATGCCGTAGACCTCG
>JBAYZR010000454.1:0-2589 GCA_041672425.1 Pedobacter sp.
AGCACCAGTTCAGACGGAGTACGGTCGTACACCGTAAGCTCGCCCAGCAACGCCAGGGCATCCCAAGGGTTGTCACCGGGGTTTAGGGTATAGCCGTCCAAGACTACGATCTTTGGCTTCGAATCTGTTTCCATGGGCTTTAGCTCCTGTATCAATACCGTCATTATACCCTATGTTGGTTATTCCACATTGCAATGAAGAATGCCTTGGCTGCGGCGTTAAGGTGGAACGGATTGACAGGGGCTTATCCAACCCCATAACCTGGACAATATCGCAAAAGGAGCAGGTAGTAAATGACAACCAAAACAGACCTGAAAAATTTTACCTTACCGGCGCTGGAGCAGTTTCTGAAAGGCCAAGGTAAAGAGCGCTTTCGCGCCCTCCAGATCTTCAAGTGGATCTATCAGCAGGACGCCCACACCTTTGAGGAGATGACCAACATCTCCAAGGTACTGCGGGCGGAGCTGGCAGCAACGGCCTTTATCAGCAATATGGAACCGGAGGCTGTGGAGGAAGGTAGCGATGGTACCCGCAAATACCTTTTCGACCTGGGAGACAGCAATGGTGTTGAAGCGGTGGTGATCCCGATCGAGGGGCGCAATACGCTCTGCATCTCATCCCAAGTTGGCTGCGCCATGGGGTGCGAGTTCTGTCTGACAGGCACATTCAACCTGACCCGCAACCTGACCACAGCCGAGATCGTCAACCAGATCGTGGCTGTCAAGCGGGATCTTGCCAGGAATCCTCCCTCCCTGCCAACGGTCGCGGCTGAATATCGAGGCTGTTTCGACGACAACGATGACAGCGACAATGAGACCCCACCATCGCTGGCCGATATTCGCAATATCGTCTTGATGGGGATGGGCGAGCCGCTGCACAATCTGGACAATGTTATTCCAGCCATCCGGATTATGATCGACGGCAACGGGCTACAGCTGTCCAATCGCCGGGTGACAGTCTCTACCTGTGGCCTGGCGCCGGAGATGGAGCGATTGGGGCGCGAGATCCCGAACGTCAATCTGGCGGTTTCACTTAATGCCACCACCGACGAGCTGCGTAACAGGATCATGCCGGTCAACCGCAGATATCCGCTCAAGGAATTGCTCCGGGCCTGCAAGGAGTTTCCGCTTCCAGGGCGGCGTAAGGTCACATTCGAATATGTCATGCTGGGGGGGGTGAACGACACTCTGGATGATGCCAAGCGTCTGTTGCGCCTGATCAGTGATATTCCTAACAAAGTGAATTTGATCCCATTCAACGAATATGAGGGGTGCAACTTCAAGGCGCCGACCCGTGCCGCCATTGATGCTTTTCACAAGTATCTGATAGACCGGCATGTGACGGTCATAACCCGCGACAGCCGCGGCAGTGATATCTCTGCCGCCTGCGGACAGTTGAAGGGACGTTTGAAGGATTGATCGCAGGCAAAATTGGATGCTGCAAAACAAAAACCGCCTTGCCGGATATATTCCGGTAAGGCGGTTTTTGTTCATCATAAAGTGGACTTGTTTGCGTCCGAAAAATTATGCCTGCGGACGTCTGGAGCGGTACTCCACTACAGGTTGCTGGGTAGCGCCACGGTGTGTGCGACCTGCTCCCGGTTTTGGTGTATTACCCCAGGACTTACCCTGGGTTTTGGCTGCAAATGGCTTGCCATTGGTTTTGGCGCCTGGCTTGGCGTAACGGCTGCTGCCCGGCGCACCCGGACGCCTAGTGGCATTTCCGCTGGAAATCCGCCGAAGCGCCGACAGCGGCGCCAGTCCCTCAATGTTCTGTTCGGGCAGTCTCTTACCGATGAAACGCTCGATCCTCTCCAGATAGTTCAACTCCGATGTAGATACGAAGGAAATGGCTATGCCGGTCGCGCCAGCGCGACCGGTGCGGCCGATGCGGTGGACGTAATCCTCGGCAAAGCGCGGTAGGTCGAAGTTGATGACATGGCTGATGCCGTTAACGTCCAGGCCTCGTGCTGCCACATCGGTAGCCACCAGCAGGCGGATGGCGCCTCTGCGCATGCGTTCGATGGTTTTGTTCCGGGCGATCTGGTTCATGTCGCCGTGCAGCGCGGCGGCCGGATGACCGCTGCGGCTCAGTTCACGGGCCAATTCGTCTGCGTCGCGTTTGGTGGCGGAGAAGATGATGGCTCTGGTCAGGTTGCCGTCACTGACGAGATGTTGCAGCAGCTCTTTCTTGTGGTGGAGGCTGTCGGCAACGTGCAGACGCTGTTCGATCAGTGCATGGGATGAGGTGCGTACAGCCAGCTCAATCCGCTGCGGATCGCGCAGCATCTTTTCGGCCAGCTTGAGAACGGTATTTTCCATTGTAGCGGTAAACATCAATGTCTGGCGGTCTGAAGGCGCCCGCGAGACGATTTTTTCCATGTCTTCGCTGAAGCCCATGTCGAGCATGCGGTCGGCCTCATCCAGTATCAGCATCTCCAGACGGTCGAGGCGAACACTGCCGCGTTCCAGGTGATCCAGCAGGCGGCCTGGGGTAGCGACGATGATATCAACCGGCGCGGAAAGCAGGCGCAACTGCTCGCGGTATGGCATGCCTCCCAGAATTGATCCGCAACGCAGCTTTGTGCCG
>JBAYZR010000455.1:0-2572 GCA_041672425.1 Pedobacter sp.
TACTTCCGTCTTGTGTTTTGATGGGGTACGCCCTTTGCCGGTTTTCTTCTCGGGGATATACGGCGCAGGATCTTCCAGGTAGATCCGTTGGTCTTTGTGGACATCGGCAACGAACAACTCACCCAGGTCATCAAGGGTACTCAGAAAGTGAGGTTCTTTGCCATAGCCACCGTCAACGCCTATCCATGAAAAACTGACGCCAAGGCTGCGCAAATGATGAATGCTGTCAAGCGCCAGCTCTGACTTGCTTTTGAATGCCAGATCAGACGGTATTCCGGCATCGTTGCACCGCTTGTGATCGTCTGCCCACTCCTTGGGGACGTACAGACGGCAGTCAATCAAAGTTGCCGATGACCCGTAAACAAGGGAACTGAATACAGCCGTCTGGCAGTTATCTACTTTGCCGAGATTGCCGCACCATTGGCGGGCAACGGCAACAGACTTCTTTCCCTTCTTGGGATTGCTGGTTTCGTCGATGATCAATCCGGTGTCAGCGCCACCCAACAGGTGATCAGCATCCAGTGCCACCTGATCCATCGCGGGACGGTGCTCCCATGGTGAGTGGCTGATAAAATGCTGTAGCGATTGGTACTCGGAATCAACAACCACTTCTGTCATCCGCTCAATGTTCTTGCGCACGGCTTGCGCAAGGCCGGTCAAATAGTGGAGAGCTTGCGTAGCAACGGATCGTGTTTGTGTGACGAAAAAACGTGAATAGCGTTCATGAAAAGAAACAAATGATGCTGCCAATGATCCCAAAGGACTTTGGCTGACATAGGCTTTCCTTTCAGATTCGGAGTGGGTAGTATGGACTGCGGCGCATGGTTGTCTCGTGAAAAATTACGTTGCAAAAGATAGCCGCTTATACCATATTACCAATATAAAATCAATATATTAGATCAGTTTGTAATGTGACAAAGTAGAAATAATGGCTTCTCAATAAATCAACAGGTTCAATTATCCGTAACCGGGGAGAGTCTCGTTCTGTCGGCTTTACGCAATGCATGAGCGAACAGCAACCAAGTTGAAAAATCATAGTCCAATTTCGCTATGCGAACCGAGACGAACCAAATCGAGATGAGCGTCATCCGGTTTCCGGTAAATCAAGATCAAATCAGGCTTGATGTGGCAGTCTCTGTGATCAGCCCAATCACCAGAGAGCGAATGATCGAAATTTCGGCGTGGCAATACTTCGTCGGCGGCAAGCAGACGCACAATATCCATCAGCGCGGCGTCGAGTGCTTTTCCATGTCGTCCAGATTTTTCCCGTTTGTAGTCGCGCTTGAAACGACCGACGTATCTAATCTCCCGCATTTAACATCTCAAGGAGGTTATCTGCGGAGCCAACTGTTACAAGCTCGCCACGTCGGGTGGCCCTCATTGCCTCAATAGTTTCTTCATTGGGAACGAGCGGCGCAAACGGTAGCTGTTTTTCTTTTGCAATACGCATCATCAACATACGGAAAGCATCAGAGGCTGTAAGACCGATAGAAGCGAGCACTGCTTCGGCCTCAATTTTAATATTTCCGTCAATCCTTGCTCGGACTACAGAGTTGTGAGTTGCTAACATAGCATTTCTCCTTTGAGCTACATTGTAGCCCAAAGACCGTATAGGAACAAGATTATTTCCACTTCGAAAGCGAAAGAGACGAACGTCCAACTTGCGGCTCGACCAGACCGCCCGGAAAGGCTGGGCGGGCTGGTCAGCCTTATGGCGTTGAGCGTGAAATGAATAGGAGAAAAAATGTCTAAATGCTATCGATGTGATGCGGAAGCTACTTCTGACGAGCATGTGCCTCCAAAGTGTCTTTTTCCTGAAAAAAAGGACCTGCCCGAGGAAGATTACAGAAAAAACTTGATTACAGTCCCTTCCTGTGAAGCCCACAACACTGCAAGGTCCCATGATGATGAGTACCTGTTTTGCGTACTGGTAGCCTCATACGAGAACAATCCAGTAGCACGCCAACATTTTGAAACAAAAATAATCAGATTGTTGCGAAGAAAGCCATGGTTTCAGACTACGTTGTTGAAGTTTTTGACGCCTGTACTCTTGAATGGTGAAAAGACAGCCGCGTTCAAGGTCGATCAAAAAGACTTAAAAGGGTTCTTGAGTCGATTGCTTACGGACTGCACTTTCATACTTACAAGGAACAGTGGCTTGGCGAGATAAAGGTAATCCCTCTCGGCATGTTTAAGGAAGAAGGGGCCGCTTTCATCCGACATCCTCAGGAAGAGACAATCCTAGAAGGCTCGAAAGTTTTCTTTGCAGACAAAGAGCAGCATGGGGGAAATCCTGACATTTTCCTTTACCAGATTCACCGCGATTTGGATGAAGGGCTGTTAGTAATCAAGATGGTCTTCTACGGTGGCTTAGAAGTGATTGCGCTTTCTTCGCCGAAAATCACAAAGGTAATGGCTAACACTGTTGTTTTTTAGATTATTTTGTTAAGTAACAACGTTTTATTGTCTGTTTGTTTGGATTAGTTGTTCTTGGTTGTCACATTATTTAGTCATTCAGATAAGCATAACATGCCGTTTTAGATACATTTATTGATAATATTGTGACCATTTA
>JBAYZR010000456.1:0-2560 GCA_041672425.1 Pedobacter sp.
TATCGCCCTTCGATGCAGCCTGCTGAGTAATCGTTGGGAGGACTTCTGGGAACATCGTGCAGCGGCTTGATGTTGGCACCATAAATTTGTCGCACACCCCCATCTGTGCGCGGTTCTTGACTTTATCAGCTGTTTTTTGTATTTTTAATAGATTTTGAACCTGTGTACTCTGGAGACTCTCCCCATGGATTATAAAGACACCCTCAATCTGCCCAGTACCTCCTTTCCCATGAAGGCTAACTTGAATCAGCGGGAGCCGGAAATGCTGGCAACATGGCAGGCGAACGGCCTGTACGCAAAAATGGAAGCAGAAGGAACGACCAAGCCGCTCTACATACTCCACGATGGTCCTCCCTACGCTAATGGTCATATCCATATCGGCCATGCCCTCAACAAAATTCTCAAGGACTTCGTACTCAAGGTTAAGCGGATGGAGGGCTTTCATGCCCCTTACGTCCCTGGCTGGGACTGCCACGGCTTGCCGATCGAGTTGCAGGTGGAAAAGAACCTGGGTTCCAGGAAGAATCATGTATCCAAGCTGGAGATGCGCAAGCTGTGTCGCGAGTACGCCGCCAAGTTTGTCGATATCCAGCGCGACGAGTTCAAGCGCTTGGGGGTGCTGGGCGATTGGGACAACCCTTACCTGACCATGAATTTCGAGTATGAGGGGCTGACCGCAGCCGAGTTGGCCAAGTTTGCCCATAACAACGGGCTGTACCGGGGACGTAAGCCGGTTCACTGGTGTTCCTCCTGCGTGACCGCTCTGGCCGAGGCAGAGGTGGAGTATGCCGATCACAGTTCCCCCTCCATCTATGTCCGTTTTGCGCTCCTGGACGACATCTCCGCCACGCTACCTCAACTGGCGGGCAAGCAGATCTATGTGGTGATCTGGACTACAACCCCCTGGACCATCCCGGCCAATCTGGCGGTGGCATTGCACCCCGAGTTCGACTATGTTGCGCTGGATACGGAAAAGGGCGTGTTGATCGTGGCCGAGGGGCTTAAAGACACCTTCCTGGCGACCGTTGGCCTGACAGGGAACGTCATAGCCACCTTCAAGGCTGATCTGTTGGAGCGCAAGCGCTGCAAACATCCCTTCTATGAGCGTGATTCCATTGTGCTGTTGGGCGAGCATGTGACACTGGAGGCCGGCACCGGCTGCGTCCACACCGCCCCCGGCCATGGCCAGGAGGATTATGAACTGGCCCTCAAGGAGGGGCTGGAGATTTACAACCCTGTGGACAATCACGGAAAATATATCCCTACCCTGGAGTTCTTCGGCGGCCAGCAGGTCTTCGCCGCCAATCAGAGCGTGATCGACAAGCTGATCGAGGTGGAGGCGCTGCTGCAAACCTCGACGATCAACCACTCCTACCCGCATTGCTGGCGCTGCAAGAAGCCGATCATCTTCCGTGCTACCGAGCAGTGGTTCATCGGGATGAAGCAGAACGATCTGCGAAAAAAGGCGATGGAGGCGATCGACCAGGTACAGTGGATCCCCAAGTGGGGTCGTGAGCGGATCTACGGCATGATCGAAAACCGGCCTGACTGGTGTGTCTCCCGCCAGCGTTCATGGGGGGTGCCGATAACCGCCTTCTCCTGCGTTGCTTGCGGCGAGTACATCGCTGATGGCGCCATCATGGATCATGTCGCCGATATCTTCAAGGCGCACAGTTCCGATGTCTGGTTCGACTGGGATGCGGACAAACTGCTCCCCGCAGGGACGGCCTGTCCTACCTGTGGCGCTACTGCCTTTGAGAAGGAAAACGATATACTTGACGTCTGGTTCGATTCGGGCGTTTCTCATGCTGCCGTGTTGGAGTCGAACCCCAAACTGGGCTCGCCGGCCGATCTGTATCTGGAGGGGAGCGACCAGCACCGCGGCTGGTTTCACTCTTCGCTTTTGGAGAGTGTCGGTTCCAGAGGTTGCGCCCCATACAAGAGTGTCCTGACCCACGGTTTCGTACTCGATGGTCAGGGTCGCAAGATGAGCAAGTCCGTGGGCAATGTGGTTGCTCCGGAGGATGTTATCAAGAAGTTCGGCGCCGATGTCCTGCGCCTGTGGTGTGCTGCCCAGGATTACCGCGACGACACCCGTATCTCGGAGGTGATCCTGACCCGCGTTTCAGAGGCCTACCGCCGCATCCGCAATACCTGCCGTTATATCCTCGGCAACATCCATGACTTTGATCCGGTTACAGACATGGCGCCCTGTGCCGATATGCCGGAGATTGATCGCTGGGCCCTGCACCAGTTGGAGCTGCTCAAGGAGCGGGTGCTGAGCGCCTACCGTAACTTTGAATTTCATGTCATCTACCAGGACGTAAACTCCTTCTGCACGGTGGAGATGAGCGCATTTTATCTGGATATTCTCAAGGATCGCATGTACACCAGCAAGGGCGATTCGCTGGAACGCCGTAGCGGCCAGACCGTCATGTACCACATCCTGGATACTCTGGTGCGCCTGATGGCGCCGGTGCTATCTTTCACAGCCGACGAGGTCTGGCGCTGCATGCCGGGCCGCGAGAAGGAAAGCGCACACCTGGCCTTGTTTCCAACC
>JBAYZR010000457.1:0-2558 GCA_041672425.1 Pedobacter sp.
ATTATGCTTAATTTATTTTAATTGTTCCAAGATATGTGAAATTTCTAATCAAGAAGCCGGATATTCTAGTAAATTGGCTGCGTGACTTTTTACGAATGGATCAATGTTTGGATTTTTGGCTGTTTGTATTTTAATGTTGTTCATTGATTTCATTATCAAATTATATAAGGCAAAGAAAAATAAAATAAGCAGCGCTCCCATCCTTGAAATTACTCGTGGTAATCCCCAGAAAACAATCATGGATTTTGATAAAGATATCGGCATAAATCCGAATGACGCTAATTTATACCATGAGCGCGCCGTTGCGCATTTTTCCTTGGGTAATAAGAAACAGGCGATCAAGGATTTTGATAAAGCAATTGAGATAAATCCGAAAGATGCAAATGTATACAACAATCGTGGTTCGGGCAATTTATCTATGTGTAATTACCAACAGGCAATTAAAGATTTTAGCAACGCAATTGACATAAACCCGAATAAATTGAATAAATTAGGGACACTTCCCGTATTTCCTGTTGTTAATCCATATTTTTAATAAATTAGGGACACTTCCCGTATTTCCTGTTGTTAATCCATATTTTTGATCGAATAAATTAGGGACACTTCCCGTATTTCCTGTTGTTAATCCATATTTTTGATCGTATTATCTGCGCCATGCCAAGAATTGCACGCATAATAGCCGCCGACTATCCGCATCATATTACTCAACGCGGCAACAATCGAGCTGTTGTCTTTTTCGATGACGAAGACCGGCAGACGTATTTGAGATTGTTGTCAGGATACGCAAATAAATATCACATATCCATTTGGGCCTATTGTCTGATGGACAACCATATCCATCTTCTTGCAGTGCCGGAAACGGAAACAGCTTTGTCGCGAGGAATCGGCCTTACCAACCTGATGTACACCCAGTACCTCAACCGCAAATTGAAACAGTCTGGACGCATCTGGCAAAACCGCTTTTTTTCTTGCGTGGTTGAAAATGATCAGTATCTTTGGTCAGTGGCGCGCTATATAGAGAGAAACCCATTGAAAGTTGCTTTGGCGGCAAGCGCCGAGTTATATCGCTGGTCCAGCGCCAAAGCGCACATTACCGGAACAGACGACCCACTGCTGGATGCAATCTCGTGGTTGTCACCCGAGGAACGGAGTGCTTACGCGGACTTTGTTAGATATGAAGATGAAGAAATTGACAATGCAATCCGCCGAGCCACCAGAACCGGGCGACCATATGGGACGGATCAACTTATAGATCAGCTGGAATTTAAATTAAATCAGTCATTAAGACCAAGAAAACCGGGGAGGCCACAGAAAACTGGGAAGTGTCCCTAGTTTTTCCCCTAGTTTTTCCTAGTTTTTCCCATATTGCATGATTTAGCAAAATAAAAAGCAGTGTCCACGCTTGGTTCCCTCAGCTTCGCATAAATATCTTGCAGATATTCCGATCTCCTGACATTTGTTACATACGTTCACGCTGGGGGGGTGTCTATGAATCTGCATACTACGATGTTACGAAAAACATGCCTTCTGGCTCTGATAGCTATTGCCTGCCTGTACACACCTCATCTTGTCGCAGCCGCCACGCCTGTTAAGTTGCGGATCAATACGTCCCATGGGCTTGCCAATGCAAAGGGGGCAGTAATCGACGCCGGCTTGAGCTCTTCGGAGGTTTTGGTTACGCCGTCATCGCCGGACGATGGCAAGCCATACCTTGCTCCCGACAAATTTGTGGATGATGCCAAGTCAGCTGGAGCGACTATTTTATCATCAAGCTTTTCCGGCTGGAATTATCTCTATGATTCGGCGGGATATCAGCAACTGACTACTAATAATATGTTGCATGTGTATGCATACGAACCTCGGAAGCCGCAACCGCCAGGCGCGCCGCCGCCAGCGGCATTTGCAACGGTCAATATGATTGGCGGAACCAGCGGCGGAGGTATTGAATTCGGTGTGCCGACCAATTACATGCATGGCAAAGGGCAAAGTAGCTGGCCTTCGGGGGTGACCGCGCAGGTGGCGGGTTTGTTGGCATGCCTGAAATACCAGCGCCCATTCTGGAACTGGTTTGACGTTAAAGCAGCGCTTCGGTCAACTGCCGCAAATTATCCCACCGGTTATGACCCGCACAAATATGGCTATGGCGTTATTAACTACCAGAATGCAAATGCCTTTACCAATGCTATACAACTGCCACTTTTTGCGCCTGCAGCGGTTATCCTTGGACAAAATGCTGATAGGCTCTTCTTCCGAATCAACCCGTTCAAGCAGACCAGAAGATTTACCGATGTCGTATTCAAATTCAGAACGCGACCCGCTGCGACAATTAATGAGTTGACTCTGTCCGAGATAACGGCAATGGGCGGGGAATATCTGTTTTCCAGCTACCTGCATAAAGATGCAAATAACTTTTCGTACCGGTTAAGCAGGGGTGAAACAGCATATCTAGTCTGGTTCACTCAGGATAGATCGCTGAAGTTTTCCCGCATTGAACCGTATTCGATATTTGGCCCGATCACGTTCCCATAAATGTTATGGCAGTTAATCCCACCTTTTTG
>JBAYZR010000458.1:0-2549 GCA_041672425.1 Pedobacter sp.
CAATACTTGTTGCGGTCAGCATCGTGCTCAAGATGACGCTCCTTGCCCCACCAACGATCAAGGTCGCTAAAGTTGAGAAGCGCGATCTCACCGCCCAGGTATACGGCAACGGCACGGTCGAGGCAAAGGTGGTAGTCGGTGTCTCCAGCAAGATCACCGGCAGAATCGTGGATATTTATGTAGACCAGGGTGATCAGGTGAAACGGGGCCAACTCCTCGCCAAACTGGAAAACGGCGACTTTATTCACCAGGAACAACAGGCTGAGGCTGGACTGAACAGGTCAGCGGCTAGTTTGAGTGTTGAACAGGCCAATCTCCAAAAAGCCAGGGCGAACCTGGCTCTGGCGGAAAAAAACGCACAGAGATTTAAAACACTGGCTGAAAAGAACTTGGTTTCAAAGCTGGAAGCCGAACAATATGACACCACCTGCCAAGTGGCAAGAGAAGAGGTCGCCCGGAGCCAGGCTGCCATTGACGCTGTGCGAATGGAACAGCGGGCCAACCGTGCCGGCCTCGGTTTTGCTCGAAGCAAGGTCACCGATACGCTCATCTATGCCCCTCAGGATGGGATCATCATTGCGCGTGACTTGGAAAAGGGCGCCACTGTTTCGCCGGGGATGCCGATCTTCACCCTGGCAGATCCTCGCACCATCTGGGTCAAGGCCAATGTGGACGAATCACAGTTGAAAGGGGTGGCTGTTGGCAAGAAGGCCATGATCACACTTCGTTCCTCACCCGGTGAACAATTCCCCGGACAGGTTGCCCGTCTGGGCCGTCAGAGCGACCGGGTAACCGAAGAGCTGGAAGTAGATGTGGCTTTTAATGAGCCGCTGAAACACTTTCGTCTGGGGGAGCAGTCCGATGTGTACATCGTCACCGGGATGACGAAAAATGCCCCGTCACTCCCCTCTGCCGCAATTGTCACGAAGGACAAAAAGCGCGGTGTTTGGGTAGTAGCAAATAGGAAGCTCACATTCAAGGAAGTGACTGTTGGCATCGCAGACCGGCGCAACTTTACAGAAATTATCACTGGTCTCGATGGTAGTGAACAGGTTGCAATGGCGCCACCTCCAGAGATAGTAAAATTCAAGAAAGGCATGAAGGTGCGGCTAGAGCAATGAATCTCGCCATCCGGGACATACGCTATAACCGGGGCAGGTTCATTCTGACCTCCATCGGTCTGGGACTCCTGCTCGGGGTGGTTATGAGCATGGGCGGCATCTACCGGGGGCTTTTTGCCGACGCTCTGACTATTCTCGACATCACCAAGGCAGATATCTGGGTGGTGCAGCAGGCTACCAACGGCCCGTTTGCCGAAAACTCGCGCATTCCGGAAGACCTCAAATACCGCATAAAAGCGGTGCCAGGCGTGGCAGAGGCATCCCCGCTCTCCTTTCAGACTATCCAGATCGAGTGGCATGGTAAGCCGTTCCGCTTCTTCCTCATCGGCTACGACCTGAACGGTTTCGGCGGCCCGCCGGTGATAGTTGCCGGACGGGGCATCCGCCAGAAGCACTATGAGATGGTGGTCGCCAAGGGAATGAAGATGGAGATCGGCGAAAAGATCCGCCTGGGGCTCCACGACTACACCGTGGTAGGGATCACCGGCAAGGTGGTCTCATCCAGCGGCGACCCGGCGGCGTATGTGAGTCTTGCCGATGCCCAGGATATCCAATTCAAGAAGGACAACGATGCTATCAGGAACGACCGGGAGCGGATCGGGGCGAATCTGTCCGGCATTCAATCGCTCTCACCGGCTCAGACTAAATTTCTGAAACAGAACATCGCCGACATTACTGAATCAACCCACACGGTAAACACCATCGTGGCGCGGCTGGCGCCGGGAGCGAACCTCCATGAGGTGCAGGAACGGATCAGTCGCTGGAACCATTTTCGACCGATCTCGGTCGAAGAGCAGACGAAAATCCTGACCAAGGGGATGATAGAGAAGGCACGGATGCAGTTGGGGCTGTTCCGTATTATCCTGCTGGTGATCTCTGCGGTAATCATTTCACTCATCATTTACACCTCGACTCTCGACAAGATCAAAGTTATAGCCACATTGAAGTTGATCGGCTCCCAGAACCGGGTGATTATCGGCATGATCCTCCAACAGTCGCTCCTGATGGGAGTAATAGCCTACGGCATTGGGTATGTGCTGATCCTTTTGACCTATGAGAAATTTCCCCGCCGGATTGTCCTGGAACCGTTAGACCTGTATGCGCTCTTTGCCATTGTCATGGCGATCTGCATGATTTCAAGCTTTGTGGGGATCAGAAAGGCGCTCAAGGTTGAGCCGGCGGAGGCGTTGGGTGGATAAATCCATGTATGCGATAGAAGTGGAAAAACTGACTAAAATCTACGGCAAAGGCGAAACGGCGGTAACCGCTATCGCGGATGCCACACTTCAGGTAAAGCCTGGGGAACTGGTCGCCATACTCGGTCCTTCGGGGTCGGGCAAAACCACACTACTTACCGCTATCGGCCTGATTAACGAACCGACCCACGGCAAGGTGGTCATTGATGGCGCGACAATCGCCGATGAAGGG
>JBAYZR010000459.1:0-2536 GCA_041672425.1 Pedobacter sp.
GACCCGTCTCTCGGAAATAGCTACCCGCATGGGCAAGAAGGCTGGTATCGCCATCCGCGTTAACCCGGACGTTGACCCCGGCACCCATCCCTACATCACTACTGGCCTGAAGAACGCCAAATTCGGTATAACCATCGACCGGGCCATTGCCGAGTACAAGCGTGCCATGGACCTGCCCGGCATTGAGATCCTAGGGATAGATTGCCACATCGGTAGCCAGCTAACCAAGGTCAACCCCTTTGTGGACTCTATTGTCAAGCTGAAGAAGGTCATCGCGACCCTCAGGGAAATGGGCATCGATCCGAAATACTTCGACCTGGGCGGCGGTCTGGGCATCCAGTACAACGACGAGGAACCGCCTCTGCCGTCAGACTACGGCAAGGAGATTGTGGCCGCTACCAAGGATCTCGGCATGCATCTGGTGTTTGAGCCTGGGCGCAACTTGGTCGGCAACGCCGGTATTCTGGTGGCCAAATGCCTCTACACCAAGGCACGTGACGAAAAAAACTTCATCATGATAGATGCCGGTATGAACGATCTGGCTCGTCCAGCCCTTTACGGTTCTTTCCACGGTGTTAAGCCGGTGATCAATGACCAGGACGGCATGATAACAGCCGATATCGTTGGACCGATCTGCGAGTCAGGAGACTTCCTGGTCAAGGACCGCGAGGTGCCGATGTTCAAACAGGATGACCTGATGGCCTTCATGTCGGCGGGCGCCTACGGCTTTGCCATGAGCAGCAGTTACAACAGTCGCCCTCGCGTGGCAGAGGTAATGGTCAAGGGCAACTCGTTCGAGATCGTCCGCGAGCGGGAGACATTGGAAGACCTGATTCGCGGTGAAAAGATCGCATCCTTTCTGTAAAATTCAGACACGGGGGTAATTAACATGTTCAAGGGAAGCATTGTAGCGATAGTCACACCTTTCAAAAAAGATGGCGCCGTAGATTACTGCAAGCTGCGCGAACTGGTTGAGTTCCAGATCGAAGGTGGCACGGATGCCATCGTTCCCTGCGGCACCACCGGCGAGTCATCAACCCTTGATTACGAAGAGCATATTAATGTGATCAAAACCGTTGTGGAGCAGGTGGGCAAACGTGTTCCGGTTATTGCCGGCACCGGTTCCAACTCCACCGCCGAGGCGATAGATCTGACCCGGAAGGCCAAGGACGTTGGTGTTGACGGCGCCCTGTTGGTAACCCCCTACTACAACAAACCGACCCAGGAGGGGCTCTACCGCCACTACATGGCCGTGGCCAACGGCGTGGCGCTGCCGCAGATCCTGTATAACGTACCTGGGCGTACCGGGGTTAACCTGTTGCCCGAGACTGTTGCCCGACTGGCCCCCCACGGGAACATCGTGGCTATCAAGGAGGCCACAGGTTCACTCCAGCAGGGTTCCGAGGTAATTGCACTGTGCGGCGACCAGATTGATGTCCTTTCCGGTGACGACTTCATTACCTTCCCACTAATGTCCTGTGGCGCCAAAGGGGTCATCTCCGTGCTGGCGAACATCATGCCCAAAACAGTGGCCGATCTGGTAGACGCCTTCTTTGCCGGAGATCTCGAAACTGCCCGCCAGTTGCACCTGAAAACGCTGAAGATATCCAACGCCATGTTCATCGAGAGCAATCCTGTGCCGGTAAAGACCGCCCTGGAGTTGATGGGCAAGGCCTCTGCCGATGTGCGCCTGCCGCTGGCGCCTTTGAGCGACGTCAGTAAGGCCAGGTTGACCACCATCATGAAAGAGTACAATCTGATTAAATAAAGAAATGCAGGATTCAGAAGCTGGCAAATACTGCTTCTCCACGTCCACGGAGGGCCGTTTGTGAAAACTTATTTCAGCTGGGTCAGTCTGTTGTTTGCCATGTTAGTGGTATGCGGTTGCGCCATAGGCGCCTTGAACTCGAAAGATTTGCACCGCCTGGACGATGTTGAGGCGTTGCCGAAGGATGCCAAGGTCGGCATGACGGAATTTACCGCCTGTGGCGGGAGCTACCTGGATAAGCTGAACCCTGACTATCATGGAAAGGATGCGAAAGCTATCTTCTTCCATAAGTGCACGGAACTGGGCCATCCGCAGACATTTTCCCACAAGCTGCGGCTGCGGCTGGAAGAAAAACTCGGCAAAAAAATTATTCTGGTCAAAGCGGACAAACCGTTCAAGCCCCAGCTTGTGTTCCGCGATGCCGACAAGATGGGACTTGACTACGTGGTTGCCGGCGACCTGTTATATCTGGGGGAAACAGATAACCAAACCGTTGTTTCGGCAATATTCTATCTAATCCGTGTAGCCGACGGGAAAATTGTGGTCGTGGGCCGGGTCAAGAAAGACGGCGCCATTGGCAAGGTTCTCCAGGTCATTGATGATGTCGCCGACGAACTGTTTAACAAGGCGTATGAAGGCTAAGGAGCTGTAAAAAAATAACATGGCCATCTTGCATCTCATCTTCAGGCCATCTTTGACCGAACTTCAATCACCAAATCCTCAACGTAGCTCTGCTACGTCTGCGGTTTGCCTCAATCAGTTCAGCCA
>JBAYZR010000460.1:0-2516 GCA_041672425.1 Pedobacter sp.
CATCAAGCTTGGCTAACCTTTTTTCGGGTTGCGCCATGTTGGCAATTGTTCTAACATGCAAAAAATTTAACCGGGGGCGCCGATGAACCTTCGCATCGTTATGTCATCAATCCTGCTGTTAAGTCTGTTGCTTGCCAGCATGTCGTCCGCGTATGCGGAAACAGCGGCGTCTATCTTCGAACAGTCAATTTCTGACACACTTGACCTGTGGCGCGAAGGACGTTACGAGCAACTTTATGAGCGTTTGTCCCATCGTGGCAAGACCTCCAGGGAACAATTCGTTGCAAGGATGCGCGATAGCACACGCCGCCCCGCCTGCTGCTGGCAGAAAATGGAGAATTTCAGGGTGTTGAACGAGAAGCGTACCGAGGCTACCGTCTATGTCAAGATCGGCCTGGAGGGTACGCCCAGTCCGGTGGAATCCTCCACCCGCGACTTTAAGCTATCCAACGAGTCACAGATTTGGAAGATGCAGTTGAATGATATTTTTGACTTGTCAGGCGCCAGTGGTAAAAAGAGTAAACATGGTTATCATAAGAAGAAATACTAAATACGTTGGCTTACCACTATTGACCGGTAGGGAGATATCATGGAACAGATCAAGAATACACCGCTTTGCAATCGGCATGAAGCACTCAAGGCGCTGATGGCGCCCTTTGGCGGATGGAATATGCCGATCCAGTACGAAGGCATCATTGCCGAGCATAAGTGGTGCCGGGAGCAGGCGGCGCTATTTGACATTTGTCATATGGGAGAGTTCCTGTATGAAGGGGATTTTGAATCCGGAGGACTGGAAGACGTTTTCACCTTTTCAGTGAAAACCATCCCGACAGGGCGTTCGCGCTATGGTTTTCTGCTTAATGAACATGGCTGCATCATTGATGACCTGATTGTCTTTCGCTTGGCTGAGGACAAGGCCATGGTCGTAGTCAATGCGGCTACTGCCGACAATGACTTTACCGTTATTGCCAAGCGACTGCATGGTGGCTCGTTCACAAATGTCACTGCGGCAACCGGAAAGCTTGACATCCAGGGGCCGCTTTCACGGGAGGTACTAAAGGCGGCGTTCGGGGATGAGTTTGCCAAGCTGCCTTATTTCAAGTTCACCACGATGACCATTCTCGGCAGCGAAGCTATTGTCAGCCGCACCGGATATACCGGTGAGCTTGGGTATGAAATCTTCCTGCCAACAGAAAAGGTTGTGGAACTGTGGGACCTGCTGCTGAAGGATCCGCGGATAAAGCCGGCCGGGCTTGGCGCACGCGATGTGTTGCGCCTGGAGGTGGGGTATTCCCTGTACGGCAATGATATTGACGAGGCAACAACACCGCTGGAGGCGGGGCTGGAAGGTTTCGTCAATTTTGAGAAGAATTTTGTCGGCAGGGAAGCGCTGCTGCGTCAGAAAGAGCAGGGTGTTGCGCGCAAAAAGGCGGCCTTTGAGGTAATCGGCCGCCGCTCGCCACGTCATCACTATGATATCTGTTTCTCTGGCGAAAAAACCGGTTCAGTGACCAGCGGTGTTTTTTCACCCATGCTCAGCCGCGGCATCGGCATCGGATTTGTCCGGTCGGAACTGGCGGTGATTGGTACGCCGCTTACCATTATGCATGAACGGGTAAGTATGGAAGCGACTGTCTGCGAGTTGCCGTTTTACCGTGGTGGTTCTCTCAGATCGTAATGACTGATTCGTTTTACCATGAGGATAGTTTTACTACTTTGAAGGGGGAGAAAATAATGAGCATCTATTTTACCAAGGAACATGAATGGGTCAAGGTCAAAGAAGGCATCGGCGCGGTCGGCATCAGCGAGCATGCTGCACATGAGCTGGGTGATGTAACCTTTGTCGAGCTTCCCAAGATGGGCAAGACCGTTAAGCAGTTCGAGGCGCTGGGGGCCATCGAATCGGTCAAGGCAGCCAGTGACATATATGCGCCGGTCTCCGGCAAGGTAATCAAAGTCAACGAGGCATTGGACGATACCCCTGAAATCGTTAACGAGAGCGCAGAGGATGCCGGTTGGATGGCCTGGATCGAGATCGCTGACGAAGCGGAACTGAAGAACCTGATGACACAAGAGCAGTATGACGAATATTTGAAGACATTGTAGGGGCAAACCTTCTGTTTGCCCAATGACGGATGTTTACAGGAATCGCCCCTACAGGAGATATTTACATGAACGATAGCAACTACTGTCCCCATACCCTGGAAGAGCAAAAGGAGATGCTGGCGGATATCGGCGTTTCCAGCGTCGAGGATTTATTTGCCGCGATCCCGCCGGAACTGCGAGCCAAAACCTTCAACATCCCGGCAGGCATGTCAGAGTTTGAAACCTATGCCAGGATGCAGTCCATCGTTGCAGAGAACAGCGGCAACATGCTCAATTTCATCGGCGGAGGCTTCTACGACCATATCATTCCGGCCGTGGTTGATCATCTCTCCGGTCGGGCCGAATTCTACACCGCCTATACCCCTTATCAGCCGGAGTGTTCCCAGGGAACTTTGCAGGCGCTGTTCGAA
>JBAYZR010000461.1:0-2502 GCA_041672425.1 Pedobacter sp.
CATCTTCATCAGTCGCAACGCCTTGCGGTACCCCTCGGGATTGGGCATACCGAAGTTGCGGTAGACCTTCTCCTTGGTGTCGCGCCCTTTCTGGTGGCCGATTACCATAACCGGCTGATTGTCAAAACGGGCCAGACCGCCGACAATGGCGTGGTCGTCGCCGAAGTTGCGGTCGCCGTGCAGTTCAATAAATTCGGTGAATATCAGGTTGATATAATCGAGTGTAAAGGGGCGATTGATGTGGCGCGCTACCTGGGCTGTCTGCCAGCGGGAAAGGTCGGAGAAGATGTCTCCACGCATTTTCTCGACCCGGACTTCCAGAGCGGATATGTCGGCGCCGATATCCAGCCCGTTGGTTGCCAGCGAGTTCAGCTCCTCGATCTTCTTTTCCAGTTCTAATATGGGTTTCTCGAATTCAAGATGAAAAGGTGTAGCCATCTGTTCGTCTCCTAGTACTTCCTATTCAAAAGTGGCGGCATTATAGCCGAACAAACGCTCTACTTCCAGCCTTAATTCGTCGCTTGCCATCACGTTAAAGTTTTTTGAGAGCGGCAGGGTTGACAAGCTCCGCTCGGGGATCATAAATTCGATGAAGGTCGGCACTGTGCCATTATGACGTTCGATGATCCCCTTAAGCGCATCCATCCGATCAACCGGCATATCGTCCATACGCAGGCTGAATATTACCTTTTTGGTGGTCTCGGCGCAGGCATCCTGGAGCAGTTTTATCTCTCCGACCGATCCCCGCTGTTTCTGCTGCCATTCGCTGCCGCCATCTTTCTGGCCATGTACCAGAATTTTACACCCCTTTTCACCTTTTTCCAGCTTGCCGCAGACCAGGAGCGGGTCGTCCGATTTCAGCAGGTTTACACTGCTCGCATAGATGTCGGAGAAGACGGTTACCTCCATACTACCGGTCAGGTCCTCAATGGTGACAAAGCCCATGCGATCACCTTTTTTGGTGATGATCTCCTTGAGCCCGGAAACAATGCCGCAAACCCGTACCTCACTACCGTCAACAAGTTCTCCGAGGGCAACGATGTCCGCGCTGGCAAGCCGTCTGATGTCCGCAACATAACGGTCAAGCGGGTGCCCGGTGATCAGAAAGCCAAGGGCCTCCTTTTCAAAAGCAAGTTTTTCCTTGTCGTGCCACTCCGGAACATCGGGCAGTTTACCGCCGCTGCCATTGATCTTGACTACCTCGGCAATCCCGAACAAGGAGACCTGGGCACTGTCGCGCTCCTGTTGGATGCGTTGCCCCAGATTCATGGCGGTCTCCAGTCCCTCCATCTGCGCCGAGCGGGAGGCGCCTGTGGAATCAAAGGCGCCGCATTTTATCAACGACTCGATCACCCGTTTATTGACCCGCCGCAGATCCACCCGCTCGCAGAAGTCGAACAGTCCGATGAACTCCCCCTCTTTTCTGGCCTCCAGAATGGCCTCGATGGCGCCGCTGCCGACATTCTTGACCGCGCCCAGGCCAAAGCGCATGGACTTGCCGACCACCGTGAATGTCAGGCCGGATTTGTTGACATCCGGCGGCAAGACTTCAATACCCTGTTCGCGGCAATCGTTAATATTCTTGATGACCTTGTCGGTGCTATCCATGTCGCAGGTCAACAGCGCAGCCAGAAACTCCACCGGGTAGTGGGCCTTGAGCCATGCGGTCTGGTAGGCGATCAGGGCATATGCGGCCGAGTGCGACTTGTTGAAACCGTATTCGGCGAATTTATGCATCAGATCAAAGATCGCCTCGGCCTTTTTCGGGTCGAGGTTGTTTGCTCTTGCCCCATCCAGGAACAACCCCTTTTGACGGGTCATCTCCTTGTCGTCCTTCTTGCCCATGGCGCGGCGCAGAAGGTCGGCCTGGCCCAGAGAATATCCGGCCAGGGAACGGGAGATCTGCATAACCTGTTCCTGATAGACTATGACCCCGTAGGTGTCTTTCAGGATCGGCTCCAGTTGCGGCAGGTCGTAGACCACCTGTTTGCGGCCATGTTTGCGGTCGATAAAATCGTCCACCATGCCTGACCCCAATGGGCCGGGACGATAAAGGGCGCAGGCCGCTATTACATCCTCGAAACAGGATGGTTTGAGCTTGATCAGCATCTCCTTCATTCCGCTTGATTCGAGCTGGAAGACCCCGGTCGTATTACCAGCGGTAATCAGGTCATAACTGGCCTGGTCATCGTCACGCAGGGTGGTGATGTCAAAGTGCGGATCTTTTCCTGCACGCACCAGATTGACGGCATTCTCGATCACGGTCAGGTTTTTGAGCCCCAGGAAGTCAAACTTGACCAGACCGACCAACTCAACATATTTCATGGAATACTGGGTGTTGATCGAACCGGTTTTCTGATCCTTGTAGATTGGCAGAAACTCCTCAAGCCGATCCGGGGCCACCACAACAGCAGCGGCGTGGGTCGAGGCGTGGCGGGTCAATCCTTCCAGGCAGAGCGCTGTATCCAGCAGATCCTTGACCTGGGGGTTGCTGTCGGACAT